>CAZVNF010000086.1:2903-15898 GCA_964628215.1 uncultured Draconibacterium sp. | reverse complement strand
CCGATGCCGATGATTTTGTATCGAAATATCTCTGGCGTGCCTGTTCAACACGGGGTGTTGCAGATTTCTTATCTTCCCTGTTCAGGATTTCGCCTTCCGGCCTGGCACCGTAATAGTTAAATATTTCGGTAGGACATTCCAACTCGTTGATTTCTTTCATGATCGTAATATTGAATATGACACCACTGCATGATGTCTTTCTTTTAACAGGAGTATTAATCCTCAAATTTATTAAAAAAGCGGGAATTGTGAAATGTTTTTCACTGCCGATATTTAATAGCCATGTCCTTGTGAACACTTCTGGAATAATTGTGTCAATATTTTTATGTAATTTTGAAAGAAAAACACATGCCAGAAATTTCAAGATTTTATGGATTAATCATTTTAATGAACTTTAAAGACCATGACCCTTCAAATTATAGCCGCTAAATACCAGAATGACTACAGGATTTTTTTAGAATTTAATGATGGGGTGTCTATGACTGTTGATTTAAAAAACGAGCTGGATGGAGAAGTTTTTGAACCTTTGAGAGATAAACACTATTTCAAAAAGTTTACTATTAAATTTAACACGATAGAATGGGAAAACGGAGCTGACTTTGCTCCAGAATACTTATACGCGATCGGAACAAAAGAAACCCTGTAGCACTGAGAATCAAATACACTTTCAGCATCCCTGGATTCAAATTAACAATGTTGCATCAGGCAGAATAGCAAAACCGTTCCGGACAATTTTGATTTTAGACAGACCTTATGTTTGAAAAAATAAACTGGCATACTGCAGTAGCTGAGCGGCCTGCCACCGCCGAAGGCAATTTTTATCCCCCGGCCGAAAACCGTATTGGCCCCGGGATGAACAAACGGATTCAGAAACTCCGAAAACTCAGCGTTGAAACGCCACCCTCGCTTTCCATCGAACGGGCTTTGCATGAAACTGAGTTTTACAGGGAAAACTATGGCAAATATTCAATCCCGGTATTGCGTGCCCTGACTTTCCTTGATCATTGCAGAAAAAAAACAATCTACCTGGGTGAAGACGAACTGATAGTTGGAGAACGCGGCCCGGCACCCAAAGTGGTGCCCACCTTCCCGGAACTTACCTGTCACAGTGTGGAAGATTTCCAGGTGCTGAACACCCGCGACATGCAGCGTTACACCATCAGCCAGGCGGATATTGACCGGTATGCCCGGGAGGTGATTCCATACTGGAAAGGCAAAACCCAGCGTGAGCGGATCTTCAGCCATGTGCCCCAGGAGTGGAAGGCTGCCTATGAAGCCGGTTTGTTTACCGAGTTCATGGAGCAACGTGCTCCGGGGCATACCGCACTTGATGGCAAAATTTACCGGAAAGGCATGCTGGATTTCAAGCGTGAAATCGCAGACAACCTCGCCACCCTGGATTACCTGAACGACCCGGAGGCGACCGACAAATCGGAACAATGGAAAGCCATGGATATCGCCTGCGATGCAGCCATTGTGTTTGCAGAACGTCATGCCTTGCTGGCCATGGAGCTTGCTTCAACAGAGCAGGACCCGGTTCGTGCCGCCGAACTGAAAAAGATCGCCGAAGTATGCAGGCGGGTGCCGGCCCATGCACCGCGAACCTTTTGGGAAGCCATCCAGATGTACTGGTTTGTTCACCTGGGAACCATTACCGAACTTAATGGCTGGGATGCCATGAACCCCGGCCATTTTGACCAGCATTTAACTCCCTTTTACGAGCAGGAAATTGCCAATGGCGCTTTGACAAGAGATCAGGCAAAAGAACTGATCTGCTGTTTCTGGATCAAGGTAAACAACCATCCCGCTCCTCCCAAGGTGGGGATTACCGCTCGTGAAAGCGGCACTTACAACGATTTCACCAACATAAACCTCGGAGGGGTGAAAGGTGATGGCAGCGACGGCACCAGTGAAGTTTCGTACATCATGCTCGAAGTAATCGAAGAGCTCCATATTTTACAACCCGGCAATTCCGTTCACATCAGTGCAAAGACCCCTGATAAATTTCTTCATGCCGCGACCCGGGTAATCCGCCAGGGGCACGGATATCCATCCGTATTCAATCCGGATATCTATATACTTGAACTGCTCCGGCAGGGAAAATCACTCCAGGATGCGCGCGAAGGGGGATGCAGCGGCTGTATCGAAGTGGGCGCCTTCGGCAAAGAAGCGTACCTCCTCACAGGCTACCTGAATGTTCCTAAAATCCTGGAAGTTACCCTCAACAATGGCATCGATCCGGTAACCGGAAAAGTGGCAGGGATTGAAACCGGCGATCCCTGGATGTTTGAAAATTTTGACGCACTTTATTCAGCATTTCTCATGCAATTGAATTTCGTGGTTGACCAGAAAATAAGGGTGAGTAATTACATCGACCGCATGTTTGCCAAATATGCCCCGGCACCTTTTCTTTCTGTGGTTATTGACGATTGCATTGCGAGGGGCAAAGATTATTACGACGGTGGCCCGCGCTATAACACCAGCTATATCCAATGCTGCGGACTGGGTACGGTTACCGACAGCCTTGCCGCCTTGAAGAAACATGTGTATGAAGAAAAATCGTATACCATGGACCGCATTCTGCAGGCTGTTTCGAAAAATTTCGCCGGCGAAGAGGTGTTGCGGCAAACAATCATGAACCGGACTCCCTTCTTCGGGAATGATGACCCGTATGCAGATGATCTGGCTGTGAGGGTATATAACGACCTTTTCAATACCATTGACGGAAAACCAAATATTAAACCCGGAGGGAAATACCATCTGAACATGCTTTCGACCACCTGTCACGTTTACTTTGGCAAGGTGATGGGGGCAACCCCCAACGGCCGCATGGCCGGAAAATCTATCTCCGACGGCACATCTCCTTCGCACGGGGCCGACACGCACGGGCCCTCTGCAGTAATTAAATCCCTGACCAGGCTCGATCATGTCAAATCGGGCGGAACCCTGCTAAACCAGCGGTTTCTGCCGGGTTTGATGCGAAAAGAGGAGGATATTAAAAAACTTGGGCAGTTGATCAGAAGCTACTTTACCTTAGGGGGTCATCATATCCAGTTCAACATTGTGGATACGGCTACCTTGCTGGCAGCCCAGGCCTGCCCGGAAGATTATAAGGACCTGCTTGTCAGGATGGCCGGGTACAGCGACTATTTCAACGACATGAATGCGGATCTCCAGCAGGAAGTCATAGAAAGAACGGAAAATGATGCATTCTGATGCCGATCCTGTGCGCCAGGGTTTGATTTTCGACATCAAGCGGTATGCAATCAATGATGGCCCCGGCATCAGGGTGGTGGTTTTTTTTAAAGGCTGCAACCTGCACTGCGCCTGGTGCCACAACCCGGAGGGAATTTCGTCAACGAAAGAGAAAATGTATTCTCCCGCAAAATGTATCAAGTGCGGAACCTGTGTCGCGGTATGCCCGGAAAATGCAATAACCCTGAATGCAGAAGGCATCACCACAGATACTGACCTTTGTACGATGTGCGGCGGTTGTGCGGAGGCATGCCCTGCCAAAGCCATTGAGATGTCGGGTAAACCTATGTCTGTGGCACAAATCATGGAAACCATTGAAAAAGAACGGATCTTTTTTGACCAGTCGGGTGGCGGTGTAACCTTTTCCGGCGGAGAACCCCTTCTTCACTCTGGAATACTTATCGAATTGCTCGATGCATGCGGCAAAGGAGGCATTCACCGGGCGGTGGATACGGCAGGACATGTAAAAACGGAAATTTTGCTGGAGGTGGCAAAAAGAACGGATCTTTTCCTTTATGACCTGAAGATGATGGATACGGTGTTGCACGAGCAATGGACCGGCAGTAAAAACGACCTGATCCTGCAAAACCTCAAAGCCCTGGCCGGTACCGGAGCAGACATCATTATTCGTATCCCTTTGACAGGCGGAGTAAATGACCACGAAGAAAACATCAGGCAAACTGCTGCTTTTATCGCTTCGCTTCCGGGGAAAACCAGGGAGGTCCACCTTTTACCGTATCATGACATCGCTCAGCACAAGTACGGCAAACTGGCCAGGAAGGAAGAATTTGTTTTGCTGGAGGAGCCTGACAGTAACACCCTTGAAAGAACAACCCGTGTGTTTGAAGAATATGGGATCAGGGTGCAAACCGGCGGTTGAATAAGCTGAAAGGCTGATACCTGTCTGTTTCAGTTAACATGGCAGGACGAAAACAAACCTGCTACCCTTTCCCGGTTCACTTTCCACCCTGATAGTTCCATGGTGCTTTTCAATAAACTCACGGCAGAGGATCAGCCCCAGTCCCGAACCTTTTTCCTTTTCGGTTCCTTTGCGGCTGTATTTATTGTCGAGCAGGAATAACCTGGGAATATTTTCCTGTGCGATGCCAACACCGGTATCCCTCACCATTACCTCAACACTGCCAGTTAACCTCATTACTTCTACAGTTACCCTCCCCCGGGTTTCGGTGAATTTAATGGCATTGGTAAGCAGGTTTCTCAAAACCGTATCGATCATGCGGATGTCGCCGGTAACTTCAACAGGCCCGGCATCCTGATATGAAATTTCAATATTCTTTCCCGCAGCCTGGCTTTTAACCAGTTCAATATTTTCAATAATGCGTTCTGAAATATCAAATAAAACCGGCTCGAAATCAAGGGCCCCGGTTTGCGTTCTTGCCCATATCAGCAGGTTCTGAAGCAGATCGAACGTGTGTTTGGCGGTATCCCGGATATCTGCAACGGATTTCCGGATTCTTTCCGGTTCCGCCTCGCCAAAGTTACGCAGGGTCATTTCTGAAAGTCCGAGAATGGTATTAAAGGGATTCCGGAGGTCGTGTGCGATGATTGAGAAAAACTTATCACGGGTGGCATTCAGCGCAGACAGCTCGGTAGTTCGGAGATGAACCTTTTGTTCGAGAAGATCCCTTTCACGGATCAGTTTACGTTCCCGCAGCCTGATATAAAGCATGATCAAACCGGCCAGAAGAATCAGATAACCGGCCCAGGCCCAGCTGCTGCGCCACCAGGGAGGCATTACAATGATCTTCAGACTCAGGCCTGAATTATTCCACACACCATCGTTGTTAGAACCCTTTACCCTGAAGGTATATTCCCCGGGAGGCATATTGGTAAACGGAACAAACCGGCGGTTCCCGGTACCGATCCAATCGCCCGATACCCCTTCCAGCATATAGGCATAAAGATTCTTATCTGAATTGGTGAACTCGAGTGCGGCAAATTCAATGGTAAAGGTATGTTCATTGTGGTTCAGCACCACTTCTCCCCCATTTTCCACCTCAATATTCACTTTGCCATCCCGGGTTGTTTTGAAAAAAGAGGTAAAAACGATTTCCGGCACAAACGGATTGTCATGCAGAGAATCAGGGAAAAACGAGTTAAACCCATTCATGCCCCCGAAAAACATTTCGCCGTCGCTGCTTTTGCAACAGGCGCGGAGGTTGAATTCCATACTTTGCAGGCCCTCTTCTACCGTATAGGTTCTGAACCTGCCTGAGGTGCTGTCGAATCTGCAAAGACCTCCGCCGGTAGAAAACCAGAGGTTTTTACTGTTGTCCTGAAGAATTTCGAAAATTCGGTTGTTGGGAAGTCCGTTTTCCTGGGAGTAATAGGTAAACGCGGAGTCTTTTTTTACAAAACGGTTCACATAGGATCCGGTACCAATCCATATATCGCCATGGTGGTCTTCGCACAAACTGATAACAAAATTATCACACAGCGAATTCGGGGTTCCGTTGTTTTGATAATGTTTCATCCTGCCCGTCCGGGGATCATATACATCCAGGCCGCTGAGTGTGGCAATCCAAATACATCCATCCCTGTCCTTAAGCAGTGAATAAACCAGGTTTCCGCTGAGGTGCCGGTTTCCTGAGGCTTCTTCGGTGAACACCAGCGTGGATGAGCTTTGAGGGTTGACACAGTACAATCCGTTCTGCGTGCCGATCCAGTAACTTTGATTTTCCCCCTGTATGATGGAGTATACTCTTACCCCGGTAAAATCGGGTAAACGCTTGTTCCCAAAGAACTCCCTGATCCTGACAAACTTATTCTTTCCCCTGTCAAAGATGCAAATGCCATCGCGGGTGCCGATCCAGATATTTTTACGTTCATCGGCAAAGATAACATGCACAAAATCGTTCGGGATGTGTTGTCGCCCCCATAACCGTGTGGTAAAATATTCAACCTCACCGGTATTCCGGTTCAGCACATTGAGCCCCTGCCCCCAGTTCCCCACCCAAATTAACCCACTGTCATCCTTATAGATAGAAGCAATGACATTTCCAAGAAGAGGTGTCGAAAAGGGGGTGTCGTCCCTGCGATACAGGTGAAATTTACGTGGTTTCAGGTCGGTTTTGCTCAACCCTTTCAAGGTGCCGATCCACAGGTTATGCGATTTGTCAACCATCAGGGCAAGGATGATATTATGACCCAGCCCATGATTTTCACTTGTAAAACTCTCTATCATGAGATTGCCGCCGGGTGCACGGGCAGCACGGTTCAGTCCCCCTCCTTCAGTTCCGATCCAGAGCGCCCCGGATGGGTCTGCTGTAATGGCACGGATAAAATTGCTGCTTAACGACCTGTGATCCCTTGTATCGCTGTAATATTTCCGTATGCTTCGGGCCTTCTTGTCATAACGGTTCAATCCGGAAGTAGTACCAATCCAGATGGAACCGTCGTGATCCTCATACAATGCGGTAATCGTATTGTCGCTGATGGAACCCGGGTCATCCGCCCTGTGAATGAAATAGCTGAATTTCTGTGTCCCGGGGTTAAAGCAGGAGAGTCCCCTGGTTGACCCGATCCATATCATTCCGTCCCTGTCTTCAAGCAGGGGCACCTTGTTGTCTTTTACCGAGCCGTCATAGGGCAGATTGCTTGTAAAATGGCTGAATGACCCTTTTGCAGGATCATAAATGGTGAGCACCGGCGGAGTGTTTATGAGGATACATCCATTCCTTGACACCCGTGCATCATAGGGATAATCGGTTACCTCATTCGTATAACCGGTGGAATAACTTATCCGTTTGAAACGCTTTTCCTTGCAGAGCCATTGGTTCAGACCTCCTTTTGTTCCCACCCAGAGGTTCCCCTGCCTGTCCTCGTCAATTGAAAAAACCCAGCTGTTTGAGAGTGAACATGAATCGGAGGGGTTGTATGAATAGATTTCAAAATGATACCCGTCAAACCGGTTCAATCCGTTCTGAGTGCCGGTCCAGATGTACCCCCTGGAATCCTGGAAAACGCAATTGACCACACTTTGAGACAAACCTTTTTCAATCGGGTAATTACTGAAAAAAAACTGTTGCGGCCAAACCGTCAGGCATGAAATGAAAACGAAAACTATGATTACGGGCAGTCGTTTATTCATGACTTTCAAAGTTGAAAAGGGTCGGAATTGATTTTTCAACAAGTAAAGTTACAGGTTTTTCTTGAGATTGGAATTTCACGGATAGAATCAGTCAAATAAGTCGAAAAAATGTCATAAAAAGTCTAATTTTGAACCATGAAACGAACCATTTATTGTATCCTGGCTGAAATGGACCGATCAATAAACACAAAATGGAAATTCTCCAGGTAACGCAATCAGTATCTGTATTCAACAGCCGGAAATTCAAATTCTGGTCGTTTGTATCGATGTTCCTGCTGGTGTTTGTTCATGGGTATAACCTTCACGAACGCTACCTGCAACCCTGGACCATGCCGGGTGAACCCCTTAATTTCACCACTTTTACTGAATACTTTTTCGCCAACGGAATTTTCCGGTTTCGTATTCCGATGCTGTTTATCATTTCCGGGTTTCTTTATGCCCTGTACGACACCCGGCCATACGGGCAGCGCACCCGGAAACGATTGCGTACACTGCTGCTTCCATATCTTATCTGGAGCGCATTGGGTTTTGGGTTCACCTGGTTTCTTGAACTTTTCCCGTATACCAACTCACTCGTTGCCGGGTCGGGTATCGTACAAATCGACGATCACCGGGCCTTGCTTCATGACTATACCTGGTTTGAAATGCTTGGCAAATGGATCTTTTTCCCGGTTCCATACCAGCTTTGGTTTATCAGGGTGCTGCTGATTTATAACATAGCTTATCCCGCGATCCGGTGGTGTGTTTCCCACCGCATTGCGAAATGGATTTTCTTTTCGGTTGCTGCGCTGATGTGGCTTGGCACCATGAACTTTGTCTTTTTTGAAGGGGAAGGACTCCTCTTTTTCTCTTTAGGGATCTGGATTCAAAAAACCAATTTCAATATCGATGTCCCGGCAAAATGGCTGAAGCCTGTTTGGTGGGGAATTGCTTTTATTTCACTGGCCACTGTGAAGACTTTGATCGCCTTCCTGGGCCGGCCGGTCCTGGGCGAGGCTGTCTTTCCCGTGCTGATGGTACTCCATAAACTTGTCATCCTGAGTGGACTTATTGCCGCATGGTATGGATGCAACCGGCTGGTATCCTGGTGTATGGAACAAAATTGGTTTGTATGGCTCACGGCCTTTGCATTTATCATTTATGCCCTGCACGCGCCACTGGTCGCTTATGCCACAAACGCAATATTTGAGGTTGTTTCCCAATTGCCGCAATACCGGTTATTGACATTTATATTACTCCCGTTGACCATTATTTTAATTTCAATTGGCACCGGTGCCCTGTTGCGATGGGTTTTCCCCGGCTTTTATGGATTGCTTACCGGGGGAAGGGGCATGCAGGCAAAGGAGACTTCCGGGGGGTTGTGAAAATGTTTGTACATTTGCCTCATGAAATCAAAGACGGGCATTCAGATCATACTGTTTTTTCTGGCCTTTTCCATTGGCAGTTTTGACAGGCATCTTGTATATTATTGCCCGGGTGGACTCGCACTGCTGATTGCCTCTGACACCATTCCTTCTCACTCAGAGTTCCCGGTTAAATCATTTGATAATCACGAAGATATCACAGTAAAACCCAATTCGTGTACCATTCCTGACCCGGTGGAGTTGCCCGTTCGCAACTTCCTGATTTTTCACAGATCATTTCGGGTCCTTTCACCTCATACCGTTTGGCAGCCTCCTGAATCGAAGGCGTGATCTGATTTCCAGTCAATCAACTTCCATTATAGCATATATGCCTGATCCATTATTTTGCTGTAAAAAAGCGTGTGGGAGTTTTAATCAATATCCTCTATTTTTCCCTGTAAAATCCTGAAACATCATGAAAACATATATCTGGACACTCCCTACCCGGCTGTTCCACTGGCTCCTGGCCATTTCATTTGCATCGGCCTACCTGCTCGGAGGTGAAGAAAATTATTTAAGCCTGCACGCCGCGTTAGGTTCCCTGATCGGGGGACTCGTACTTTTCCGGATCATCCAGGGGTTCATTGGTCCAAAATACACCAGGTTTAGCGACTTCCCTATATCACCCTCATCGATAAAGTCGTTCATCATCAACATGAAACAAAGTAAAACCACCCATCCCGGTCACAACCCCCTGGCTTCGGTAGTCATGCTTGGCATCATGATCACTGCACTGGTTTCCGCCGTTTCAGGAATGTCAATACTTGCTACAGGTGATTCCGGGTTTTTCGGGTTCAGGTTTTCTCCCGGGATGGATGCGGAAATCTTTGAAGAGTTTCATGAAATCGCAGTCAATGTCTTCCTGGTACTGGTATGTATTCATCTTGCAGGAATTCTGGCCGATACCCTGTTCCACCGTGAAAACGGAACAATATTTTCTATTTTTACAGGATATAAAAACATCAAGGCCCAGGATGTACAGCTTTCTCCTTTCCAGAAAATATTTTCGATATTCTGGATTGCACTACCCCTGCTGATGTTCTATTATGTGTGGCAATACCAACCGGTTGGCGAAAATGAGAAATCGAAAACGGAACAATCCGGTAATGATGAAAAAGATGAGGATTAGTTATGAAAAACAGAATGGAGATTGAGAAAAAAAGGGTTGCCGGGGTTTCGGTTATTGCGGCTCTCTTCCTAACAGGATTTAAACTGGTGGTAGGATTGCTTACCGGCAGTTTGGGGATTCTTTCAGAGGCACTTCACTCGGGGCTCGACCTCGTTGCTGCAGTAATTACCTGGTTTTCAGTAAGAATTTCCGACCGGCCACCCGATAAAAACCACCATTATGGCCATGGAAAAATTGAGAATTTCTCCGCACTCATCGAAACATTCCTGTTGCTGATCACGTGCGCATGGATCATTTACGAAGCTGTTAATCGTTTGATGAGCGGAAATACAAAAATCGAAGTAAATGTTTTCAGTTATTTCGTAATACTTATCTCCATCGCCATTGATATTGCCCGTTCGAGGGCGTTATACCGTGTTGCCCGCAAGTACAACAGCCAGGCACTGGAAGCCGATGCGTTGCACTTTTCAACAGACATCTGGAGCTCGGCCGTTGTATTACTCGGGCTCATTATGGCCCAGTTTGGCTGGTTTTTTGCCGATTCAGTGGCCGCCCTCGCAGTGGCATTTATCGTACTTGGCGTTTCCTGGCGACTCGGCAAACGCGCTGCAGATGTGCTGCTCGACCGAAGCCCGGCTCCACTGGTTGCCCGGCTTGAATCGGTGCTGAACCAGGCACAGAACATCCTCGGTTACCACGATCTGAGGGTGAGAACTTCAGGCGCCGAAAACTTCATCGAAGTAACCATTCATGTGCAACCGGGACTTACCCTGGAGAATGCACACAACATTTCGCACCAGATCGAAAAACAGATCATCGAAACCTTGCCGCGTTCTTATGTGCATGTGCATATTGAACCGGATAAACATCCGCCGGAATTAAACACAACAGACACAATAGAACACAATTAACAACTTAAACTAAATACAACAACCCAATATCATGAACTGTCCGAAATGCAACATCACCCTCCTCATGACCGATCGTCAGGGAGTAGAAATTGATTACTGTCCGCAATGCCGCGGGATATGGCTTGACCGCGGAGAACTTGAAAAAATCATCGACCGGTCGATGGGCATCAATCCCGGAATGGATCAGGCCCAGGGATACCCGCCACCGGGGTTTGGCGACAAACATTATAAGAAACACGACGACCACGACGACCACGACCGTCACGACAACCACAGTGGCTACCAGGGAGCATACGGCCAGCGAAGAAAAAAAGGATTTCTCGGAGAGTTGTTTGATTTCTAAAAAAAATCCCCTCTATTATTGACCATTTCATTGCCGGATACTTATCTTTGCGCTGTTTAACAGGATCCGCAGCCATGAAAAAAATCTTCTTTCTTTTGATTGCCACAGCAATCAGCTTCACTCTTTATGCCCAGCAGCAGGCCGGCAACGATGCAGATATTGGCCTGATAAAAAGCATCATTCAGACTTCATATGTTGAAGGTCTTCAGAATGAGGGGGATACCGTGAAAATTAACCGCGGTTTCCACCCTGATTTTGATTTGCTTATCCCCGGGAAGGATGGTCTGCTTGAGAAATACAGTTTGACCGCCTGGAAGGAAAAAATTAAAGTCAACCTGGCTTCAGGTAAGTTGCCTCGAAAAGGGGATGACCGGATTTCGATCAAATTCCTGTTTGTTGATGTTACCGGCGACGCTGCGATAGCAAAATTCGAATTTTATGTCGGGCCAAAACTAACTTTTGTCGATTACCAGTCGCTGTATAAATTCGACACAGGATGGAAAATCGTCAGCAAAATATTTTATAAATACCAGTAAGAACTAACCTATGGGATACGAAATTGTCATATCGCTCATTACCTTAGTTGGATTGGAGATTGTATTGGGGATAGACAATGTCATCTTCATCTCTATCCTGGCCCATAAATTACCCCTGAACCAGCAGAAGAAAGCCCGGAGGATCGGACTTATCCTGGCCATGTTCCTGAGGCTTGGATTATTGTCTGTCGTTTCGCTCATCATGCAGTTAAAGCATGAACTGTTTACCGTTTTTGGACAGGGCATTTCCGGGAAAGACATCATACTCATCCTTGGCGGACTGTTTTTATTGTATAAAAGCACGGTTGAAATATACCATAAGATGGAGGGTGTTGAAGGCGATCAGTCAAGTAAATTCAAAGCAACCGGTTTTGCACAGGTAATTGTTCAGATACTCATCATGGATATGGTTTTCTCCATCGATTCCATCATCACTGCCATCGGCATGGTGAAGGAGATCTGGGTAATGTATACTGCCATCATCATATCTGTGGGGATCATGTTATTTGCCGCTGAGCCCATCAGCAAGTTTGTAAATAACCATCCTGCATTTAAGATGCTTGCGCTTTCGTTCTTACTCCTTATCGGATTTGCACTTGTAAGCGAAGGGTTTGGCATTGTAATCCCCAAAGGTTACATCTATTTCTCCATGGCGTTTTCGCTGCTGGTGGATGTGCTTCAGATGCGCATGAACAAGCGGAATCCGGCACCTGTTTCCACCCGTGAACATTACCAGGAGGACGAAAAAGATCTCGACAAACGTGTTGTGTGATATTACTTGTTAACCTGAAATGAAACCATGATTTCCCCGGAAATGGTCATCCTGTGTTTCGCGGCGCTTGCAGCAGGCTTCATTGATGCCATTGTGGGAGGAGGAGGCCTGATTCAAACCCCGGCCACCCTCATCATGCTTCCGCAATACCATGTGGCCACCCTGTTAGGCACAACAAAAATCCCCTCCTTAACCGGAACTTCATCTGCCGCCCTGCAATATGCCCGCAGGGTCACCATTGAATGGAAACTGCTGGCTGTACTTTGCCTGATCGCGTTGCTGGCAGCCTATGCAGGCTCAAGAACCGTATCTCTTGTAAGCAACACGTTTATGAAACCTGTGATTTTCGGGGTACTCATCCTGGTGGCTATCTATACCTATACAAAAAAGGATTTCGGAACGACCACCACTGCTGGTAAAACCCCGCTGCAGGAATTCATCTATGGCGGCCTTTTTGCCTTGATCCTGGGTTTTTATGATGGCTTTATCGGTCCCGGGGCAGGAAGCTTCCTGATCCTGTTTTTCATCAGTTTCC
>CAZVNF010000086.1:0-2803 GCA_964628215.1 uncultured Draconibacterium sp. | reverse complement strand
GGCTTTATCGGTCCCGGGGCAGGAAGCTTCCTGATCCTGTTTTTCATCAGTTTCCTTGGATTTGATTTCTTAAAAGCAAGTGCACACGCTAAATTTGTCAATGTGGCTACCAATACCGGCTCGATTATTTTCTTTGCCGGTAACGGAAATATCCTGTATCACTATGCAATTCCAATGGCGGCATGCAACTTCATCGGTTCCATGCTGGGAGCCAGGCTGGCCATCTTAAAAGGAAATAAGTTTATCCGGATTTTTTTCCTGCTGGTTGTGGCAGGAACAATTCTCCGGTTTGGGTATGATATTTTTTTTAAGTTTTAAGTCTGTTCCTCTGAAAAAAGATATTCCAATGAAAAAGCTCGTTGTCCTGTCCCTGCTGCTATCACTGGCCGGCTTCACGGTTTCAGCACAGGAGTCCACCAATGTAATCCCGGTATGTTCACCTGTATGGTTTCAGGGAACGATGGGCAGTTGCATTGGTCTCAACTCAATGATCACGGAAGATATTGACCATGACGGAAAAACAGAAATTGTATGCGGAGCCGGCACGGGATATAGCGCGGGTTTGTTCTGGTATGTCATGAGGTATGATACAACTCTTCACGACTACCGGCAAACATGGATGAGCACCCCGGTGGATTATTTTTCGGGTGGTGATATTTTTACCTGCATCAGGGCATTTGATGTGAATAATGACCAGATTTTCGAAATTTTCGTCGGGCACCAGAACGGGTTAGTCAAAATATACAGGGGCAACGACCTGTCGGAAATCCGTTCATTTTCTTCCGGAGGAACGGAGGTGAATGATATCCTGTTTGCAGATGCCGACAATGACGGACAAAAGGAAATAGTCTTGTGTGATGATCAACAGACCTATCTGTTCAACACCAGCAATTACACCGTAAAAAACACCCTGCCATACGGATCCGACCGGTTTGCTGCCGGAAATGTGGATGCAGATCAGGATATCGAACTTGTATATTCAAACGGAACTATTCTCGATGTGAATGGAATGACCCCCGTGGTTGAATGGAATATTTACACACCCCCCCTTGAATATGCCCTGGTGGCACTTACCGATACAGACAGCGACGGGATGGAAGAGGTGATCATCGCCCAACCCTGGGCAATGATTGAAATATTCGATGCAGACACCCGATTGCTGAAGGGCACCATTGACACCGATATTGACATTGATGCCCTGATCGTGGCCGATGTAAATGGCGATACCAGGAAAGAGATCCTTTACGGAGACGGGCAGTGGGGCAGCGTTTTCTGCTACAATGCACTTTCACTTGAACAGGTGTGGTCGATCCCGAACCCTCAACACGGGGTTACCCAGGTGGCTGTTGCGGATGCCGATAACGACAATCAGCTTGAAGTACTTTGGGGTTCAGGGTGTTCCTCTTCGGGAAAGAATTTCCTCTATATACACAACATTTCAAACCAGGCGTTCGAATCCCGGAGTAAAGATATCAGCGGGCCGTTTTACGATGTCGAAACCGGGGATGTGGATGGTGATGGCCTCGACGAGATCGTAACCGTGTCGTATGAAAGTGCCCAGGGAAATGATAGCGGCATCCTTTCTGTCTTTGATGGAACAACGGGCAACCTTGACTGGCAGTGCGACGGATACTTTTTCCCGGGAACATGGCGCGGAATCCACGCACTCGAACTTGCCGATGTTACGGGTGATGCTACAAAAGAGATTATTGTAGGTACAGACCGTTATTACGACGGGGTGGTGTATATTGTGAGCGGCATTACCCACCAGGTCATCTCCTCGGAAATATATGGTTTTGAGGGGATGAATGAAATTCTCGGGCTCGATGTGGCAGATACTGACGGCGACGGAACTCCTGAACTTGCAATGGCCGATGACCGGGGAGTATTTGTAGTTGACCCGGTTTCTCTTGTTATCGAATGGTCGGTTCCATACGTTTCTGGATTCGAGACAACGTCGGTAAAAATCGGGAACATTGACAATGATCCCAATCCGGAAATAATTGTTTGCAAGGGGATTATCTCTGTTTTTGACGGGATAACCCATGAAATGTGGTTCACCGATGAACAGAACTTCACAAATATGGATCTGTACGATTACGACAATGATGGCATCCGGGAAATCATTGCTTCCACAAATAACGGGAAAGTCCTCATGATCGACCGGCAAACCAATCTTACAACCTTGTTGTTGCAGATTGGAACAAGTTCTATTGACGGAGTTCGTGTAGTTGACCCCGACGGAACCGGGCCTCCTGAATTCGTGCTGACCATCGATGGTAAAATCGTTTTTTCAAATGCCGGTGGTGATATTGTTTCTACCCTGAGTTTCGGTACAGGTACGGGAAGCTTCGACGGGTTAAAAGTGTCGGATCTGAACAACGATGGGGTGTTTGAGATTTTTGCCGGAGCCAGCCACCAGGTTGTTGAAGTATCCTCGGAATGTTCGCAATGCCTTGGATTCAAAGTGCTTTCTGAAGGAACACATGCCAGTTGCTTTCCAGGTACCGACGGTACAGCCACGGGCACGCCAATTGCCGGTACTGCTCCATACAGCTATCAATGGAGTAACGGAAGCACCCTTCAGGCCATCACCGGACTGGCTCCCGGGCAATACATTCTCCAGGTGGCCGACAGTAAAGGCTGCCCGGCTCAGGATACAGTAATCGTGGCTCAATCGGTCATCCTTGCATCTGTTTCAGGAACCGATGCCGGGTGTACCGGGGTATCGGATGGTACCGCGCGTGTTGAAATAGAAACCGGCACTCCGCCGTACCAGTTTACCTGGAACAATGGCAGCACC
>CAZVNF010000085.1:0-16004 GCA_964628215.1 uncultured Draconibacterium sp. | reverse complement strand
TGGATTTCGGGGAACATCTCTTCTTTTCTTCCCCCGGGATCAAAATTTCCGAAATGGCTGAACATAGCCGCAGGGTATGGTGCCGAAGGCATGACCGGTGCCTCTGGCAATGCGCTGAATCAAAACGGACAGCCGGTTCCTGAATTTCCAAGGTATCGTCAGTTCTTTCTTTCCCTGGATGTGGACCTGACCCGGATACCGACAAAATCGAAAGTGCTGAAAGGGATTTTCAATGTACTGAGTTTTATTAAAATCCCTGCGCCTGCAATTGAATACAACACCCTCGGACAATTTAAGGTACACGGGTTGTATTATTAAATAAATCAGTGTATCTTTACTTTTTTATTCCCCATGGAAAATCAACCAGGCAAAATGCCCCCTGTACAAACTTCTGTTTTTCCGCAAAGCCCGGTACCGCAGAATTTACCCAATGCCAATACCATCCTGATTCTCGGAATATTATCGATCCTGCTTTGCTGGTGGCATTTTGTTTCCATCGCCGGGATCATCCTGGGCATAATTTCTCTCGTGATGGCCGGCAGGGAAACCAGGTTATACCAGGAAAACCCGGCACAATACACCATCAGTTCGCTGAATAGTGTAAAAACGGGAAGAACCTGTGCCATTGTCGGGCTAACCATTTCCATTATTGTCTTTGTTTTTGTCATGTTATTGATTTTCGGCATTTTAATCAGCCTTCCATTTTGGGGCATGATCCACTGACCATGAAAATTCTACCAGTTGAACTCATCCGGGAGGCGGACGCCTATACCGTGATACATGAGCCGGTTAACGAAATCGACCTGATGGAGCGTGCAGCACAGGCTTGTTTCCTCCGTATTTCAGGGTACGTTGCGACGGACTGTACATTTTTCATATTTTGCGGATCCGGCAATAATGGCGGCGACGGGTTTGCCATTGCAAGGATGCTTCTTGGTTCCGGACACAATGCGGTTGCTTTCCATACAACAGGCCCGGAAAAAATGTCGCCTTGCTGCAGGATAAATTTTGAAAGATTGAAGGAGTCCTGGCATAAATCGATTATTTTACTCGATCCTGCAGGAGCACTTCCTTCGATCACTGCCAATGATGTAGTGGTTGACGCTATTTTCGGCAGCGGGCTTTCCCGGCAACCGGATGGATTTACCGCAACAATTATCCATCACATCAATTCATCCGAAGCAGTTGTATTCGCTATTGATGTACCTTCAGGGCTTGTGTGCGATGCCACTACACAAACCACGCCGCGGCACCTGGTGGTGCATGCAGATTACACGCTCACATTCTCACCTCCTAAACTGGCCCTGTTTTTTCCGGAAAACGACCCTTTCGTCGGGGAATGGGAACTTATTGACATTGGGCTTAGTCCCGATTTCATTGGCTCAGCAAAGGTGAATAATTTCATGCTGGTGGAAAGTGAAGTTGCACCAATTCTCAGAAAACGCAATAAATTCTCCCATAAAGGAACCTTTGGGCATGCATTGATTATAGCAGGCTCCACCGGTAAAATGGGAGCGGCTATACTGTCCGCCAGGGCCTGTTTACGTTCGGGGCCTGGCCTGGTTACCGTGTGTGTTCCAAAATCAGGAGTACAGATATTGCAAACTGCCGTTCCTGAAGCCATGCTGGCCATTGACCCTGGCTCCGATCACTGTTCGGAATCACCTGCGGTTGAAATTTATTCCGCCATTGGCATTGGCCCGGGCACAGGCACGGCACCGGAAACTGCAAATGCACTGAAAATCATGCTTCAGCATGCGAGGACACCCATTGTGTTTGATGCAGATGCCATCAACATCCTTGCTGAAAATAAGACATGGCTCGGTTTTATCCCCAAAGGATCTGTTTTCACGCCGCATCCCAGGGAATTTGAAAGGCTGGTTGGAAAAAGCAGCAATAATTTTGATCAGAACAGGATGCAACGGGAATTCTCTTTCAGATACCAGTGCTTTGTGGTATTAAAAGGAGCTCACACCGCCATTACCGCACCCAATGGTTATTGTTATTTCAACACTACCGGAAACCCGGGAATGTCAACTGGGGGCAGTGGCGACGTACTCACCGGAATTATCACCGGTTTAATGGCACAGGGATATTCTTCGCTGGAGTCATGTCTGCTGGGGGCATTTGTTCACGGGCGCGCAGGTGACCTTGCCGCAGAAAATCTTGGATATGAATCGCTGGTTGCCGGCGATATTATAATTAACCTGGGAAAATCATTTCAATCACTCTATGGAAAATTTTGAAAAAGACTTACTGGCCGGCATGGTCATTGCCCCCTATCTTCAGAAAGCCACCGCCTTGCGCGGGGTTAAAAGATATGTAGGCGGAAACCAGTTCAGGCATGCATTTGCCACCCTGGCCATATTAATTGATTATCATTACATGGATGCAGTGTTGTTAAAGGCTTCCGTGATCCATGACCTTATTGAAGACGTTAAATGTGTTTCATATGATGAGATAAGGGCCATTGACAGGGATGGCCAGCAGGTATTGGAACTGGTACTCGAAGTAACCCGGCAAAAACCTGAAACAAAGCAGGATTTCCTGAAACGGATATTGGAATCAGGATCTGACAATGCAAAGGTGTTAAAATGTGCCGACAGGATCAGCAACCTCACCGACCTTCACCCCGATATTTTCGACAAGGAATACATCAGGAACATGATGGCGGATACCCAGAAATGGGTGATCCCCATGGCCAGGCAGGTCAATAAAGATATGCTGTTTGAGTTAGAGGATCTGATCAAGAGGCGGGAATCGAACATGACCTACTCTTCTTCGATCTGGCCGATGAAACGGACAAAAAACGGTTAAGGAACCAGTGCTTCTTCCAGGATATCTGCCTCCACTCTCAGATTATCGATGATAAAATTTTGCCGCTCCGGAGTATTTTTTCCCATGTAAAAGGTAAGCACATCCAATACCGCCGACTCTTTGGTCAGAATAACCGGGTCGAGGCGAATATCTTTTGCAATAAAATATTTGAACTCATCAGGTGAAATTTCCCCGAGCCCTTTAAACCGGGTAATTTCAGGATTGGCGCCAAGTTTCACCATGGCCGCCCGTTTTTCCTCTTCCGAGTAACAATAGATGGTCTTTTGCTTGTTACGTACCCTGAACAGCGGGGTTTGAAGGATGTACAAGTGCCCGTTACGCACAAGATCGGGATAAAACTGCAGGAAAAAAGTAAGCAGCAACAACCGGATGTGCATGCCATCCACATCGGCGTCCGTGGCAACTACCACGTAGTTGTAACGAAGGTTTTCGAGCCCTTCCTCCACATTCAAAGCCGACTGAAGCAGGTTAAACTCTTCGTTTTCATACACCACCCTTTTACTTAACCCAAAGCAATTCAACGGTTTGCCTTTCAAACTGAATACTGCCTGCGTATTTACATCCCTGGCCTTGGTGATAGAGCCGCTGGCCGAATCACCTTCTGTGATAAATATGGAAGATTCGTACCTGCGTTCATCATGGTTATTATAGTGGATGCGGCAATCGCGCAGTTTCTTGTTGTGGAGGCTTACTTTTTTAACGCTTTCCTTGGCAATCTTTTTAATATTCGCCCATTCTTTGCGCTCCTTCTCACTTTGCATGATCTTTCGGAGCAGCGCTTCAGCCACCTCCGTGTTCATATGCAGGAAATTGTCGAGTTGTTTTTTAACAATGTCCATGATATAGTTCCTGATGGTAATTCCATCAGGTTCAATATGCAGAGAGCCTAATTTGGTCTTGGTCTGTGATTCAAAAACGGGATCCTGTACCTTGATGCTCAAAGCCGCTACCAGAGAGGCCTTGATATCATTGGTGTCGAAATCCTTTTTATAAAACTCCCGGATCGTTTTTACCAGTGCCTCGCGAAATGCTGCCTGGTGTGTGCCCCCCTGGGTGGTATGCTGGCCGTTGACAAATGAATAGTATTCCTCCCCGTACATTTCACAGTGGGTGAAAGCGCATTCAAAATCCCCGTCCCTCAAATGGATGATCGGATAAATGACCGGGGTATCGATATAGCTGTTAAGCAGGTCGAGCAGCCCGTTTTGTGCATGAAACCGTTCACCGTTGAAAATGATGGTGAGTCCGTTATTGAGGAAAACATAATTCCACAACATTTTCTGCACATACTCGGGAATGTAATGATACTTGCCAAAAATTTCTTCATCAGGTAAAAAGGTGATGATGGTTCCTGACCGCAGTTCTGCCGGCTTTTCAGGATCGTCTGTCACTACGTCTCCCTGGTGAAATTCAACAATATGGGTCCTGCCTTCGCGGATGGCCTGCACTTTAAAATGGCTCGACAAGGCATTTACCGCCTTTGAACCAACCCCGTTCAACCCGACCGCTTTTTTAAAAACCTTGGAATCGTATTTGGCCCCGGTGTTAATCTTTGAAACACAATCCACCACCTTCCCCAACGGAATTCCACGGCCATAGTCGCGCACGCAAACCAGCTGATCTTTGATGGTAACTTCAATGGTCTTGCCAAAACCCATCACAAATTCATCGATAGAATTATCGAGGATCTCTTTGATCATGACATAAATACCATCGTCAGGTGAAGAGCCGTCACCCAGTTTCCCAATATACATGCCCGGGCGCAAGCGTATATGTTCACTCCATTCAAGCGACCGTATGCTGTCTTCGGTATAGGTTTCCACGTTGCTCATTCAGTCTTTCCCAATTAAGCGGCAAAGATAAAGGAAAGGCCTGTTATTACTGAATAAATCAAATAATATTTTCAACTAAGTTATGCACAACTCCCGGGAAATGCGTTACTTTGCATTCTGATAAAAAATTAACAACTCCATCCACATGACACTGGTAATAAAAGAATTAAAAGAAAAAATCGGCTGGATCACCTTGAACCATGATGCCAAGAGAAATGCCTTGAGCATTGAATTGCTTACGGAACTGCTGCAGGCATTAAAATCGCTGAAGGAAGAGAAAGCCAGGGTGGTCATTATCCGGGCAAATAAAGGGATGAAAGTGTGGTCATCAGGTTTTTTCATTGACGAACTTCCGCGCGATGGAAGCGATCCGCTGGCGTATGACAATCCATTGCAAAAGGTGATCCGGGCTATCCAGGGAATCCCGGTACCGGTTATCGCCATGGCTGAAGGGAGTATCTGGGGAGGTGCCTGCAATATTGCTTTTGTATGCGACATGGTGATCGGCACAAAGGACACCTGCCTGGCAATCACCCCTGCAAAAATCGGAGTTCCCTATAACACCTCCGGGATATTGCAATTCCTTGATATTATTGGTTCACATATGGTTAAGGAAATGTTTTTCACTGCCGAACCAATTTCAGCTGAAAAAGCACTGGCGCTGGGAATTATCAACCACCTGGTAGATGCCGGCGACCTCGAGAATTTCACGATCCGGCTTGCCAATAAAATCATAGCCAATTCACCCCTCAGCATCCAGGTCATCAAGGAACAACTGAATATCCTTGGAAATGCAATGCCCATGACCCCGCAAACATTTGAGCACATCGATATGCTCCGGCGCATCGCAGGAACAAGCGCTGACTACCTGGAAGGACTCAAGGCGTTTTATGAAAAGAGGAAGCCGGAGTTTAAGGGGGAGTAGTGGATATTTTCTTCAATTCATTGATTAACAAGTTGATTTCCCCCCTGGTCAGCATGAAGTCCCGCAACTTGAGTTTGGTCATCCGTGAGAAGATAATAAACTGATATAGTGTGAGAAAGGTATAGGAAATTGTGGCTGATATCCCGGCCCCGATGATCCCGAATTTTGGAACAAGCAGTAGCCCGAGCCCAACTGTAAAGACAAGCCCGGCTGCTGAACTGATCATATTGTGATACGGCTTGTTAATGGCCGAAAAGAACCCGCTGAAGATCATTGAAACGCTCAGGGCAACGATGCCAAAAGCCATGGAAGCGATGACCATTTTCACATCTCCGAATTTTGCGGTAAACACGGCTGCAAAAACGAACTTTGGTACGGCAAGTAACAGCAACATGGCAAAACCGGTTACAATCCAGGTGATTTTGGCCAGCGTAAGTGTGAGCCGTACGCTATAATCGTAATTCATTTCATTGGAAAGCCGCGAATACTGAACCGTTGCAATGCTGCGGCTGATCAGCCACATTCCCTCTGCAAGCTGCATCCCCAGCGAAAGTATGCCGACTGCACTCCTGCCAACATAAAAATCGACAAATTTCAAACTGAGCCGGTAGTTCATGGTCTGGAAAATATTGGCAAACTGAACAAATGTGCCGAAGCGAAGTATGTCTCTTATAAGCTCCTTCATATTGGTCAGCGGGACTCGCTTAAAGTAAGGAAATAAGACAACCAGTCCGGCTGCCATTGCAAACATGTACGAGATGAAAATCGCCCGGTAATAGGCCATCACATCAATTAAACGCAGGCCAAACAACATGAACAAAAGGATGAAGAACAAAACAGCTACCTGTGCCAGGCTTATGAGATTAAATAGTTTAACCTTTTCAAGTCCGAGCAACAGCATGTAATTGGCAGATGTGAAGCTCGCAACCAGGGCCAGGAACACTACCGGAAGGAAATACCCGGCCGGAATGATCTCCATGATCGGGAAAAGGTTTCCGATCAATAACATCAATAATCCGGTAAGCCAGGTAATTACAAAGCACCAGATGTAGGCAGGTATGAACAATTTATAAATCCCGGTCCTGGGGGTTAAATACACCAGGGCTGCACCGGCTACAAAGTTGGTGAACAACTGAATGATGGCCACCGACAGGACGATGAGGCTGATGGTACCCACGTTTTCAGGTCCAAGATAACGGGCATTGAGGGTCCAGGTGATAAATGCCAGCACAGCAGCTATTGCCCGGGTGCCGATGGTTCCGAGGATTTTCTTAAACATGTCCGAAACCCTTTCTGTTCTGTTTTTTCCAAATTGACCACCCTGAAAAGAGAGGGTTAACCTGGTACCTCTTCCCATCGATCAGGGTCAGATTGCCCACCCCCGACAAAGTATGCAACCCCTGATTATACCTGCTATCTTTTACCGGTTCAATAAAATGGACCGTCTCCTCGAAAAAATCATCTGCGCTGAGCTTTGCTACCCGGTTGATGGCAATCCGGCCGCCATAGGTAACCGAGCAGTCCTGCGCCGGGCGATATAATTGATCGCGATCGAAAAACGGGGTTCCGGCAGGACGGGATGAGCGGATATCCGTTTTTACGGGATTTTGTGCATGCGCATGAAATTCTCCGGCGAGATCCGGCGAATGGTAAATAAACAGGTGTGTATTGGAGTTTTTCCGGCTGGTAAAAAACAACCACCACCTCTCATGATAAAAAAACAGGGTGGGATCTACGGCTGCAACATCATCAAGAAGCACCCTCTCCCTGACAAAGGTCCCTCCAGGCTTTTCACGACGGTAAAGGGTTATTTGCGAAGACTGGTATGACTCAGGAATGCAGTACACCTTACCATCATGTTCCAGGATGAAAGGGTATGACATATGCAAAGAACCACCCAGTACACTTCCGGGGATCCCGAACCTGAAAGGATCCAGCTCACAAACTGTTTCCAGGATACCCGCCTTTTTTTTGGTATAGCTATAGTCTTCTGAAAGAATATGCAGCCGCCCTTCCTCCATGAACCCGGATGGATCTGCCAGGTACCGGGTACGTGGAACCTCAGGCAGCCAGGTGATGTCGGCATCCTGAAGCACCTCTTTTTCAAGGGCCAGTTCCCTCAGTGGTTTCTTCACCAACCCGATATTCCATATTTCCGCCGTCACCCTGTTCCGGTAGAAAAACCTGATCCTGTTCCGAAACAATATCCAAAGAAATTTCAACATCTGCATGTTATCGGGAACCTTATATAAAGGAGCAGAGGTTTTACTTGGGGGCAAAACAGGGAGAACGCCTTCAACAGTAGTCTCTCCATGCTTTTTTGCAATTGTATTTGCCACCATGGCGGGCCAGGATGAGGAAACCGACAGCAACTGACCGAGGTTTTCGCGGTATGAGTGGAGGCTGGTTTTCAGGTACCCCTTTTTCAGGATGATACCGCCATCAAGCTTATCAGTCAAACGTTGCATGATGGCACCGCTTACCCTGTCGCCTTTGTATATTTCCCAGAAACCGGCCGGGCCTCCACGGTAGGTCATTTCGTCATCATGGTGAAAGGACCATACTCCATATCTGGCTGCAGATAAAATAGTTCCGCGGATAATGTTGAACCCGAAACGGAGGATAAAATCCAGATTGAACTTGCGAATAGTCAATATATCAGGTTCATCAAAATATTCGGAATACCCTTTTATGTTTACGTGGCAGCAAATCGATTCAATATGCTGCAATTCACTCTTCAAATCAACAGGCTGTTTAGCGGCAGGTTTAAAAATTCTGTTTTCCAGGGTATTAAAAAGAAAGGTGCGCCATTTTTTTTTCAAAATCCTTCGGACCCCGGAGGATTTTTCAACCCTACGGTCATCGATGATTAATAACTGTGCCCGGTGCCCGTTTTTCAACAGGTCAAGTACGGCATCAGCCTGCCATTTTTGAAACACAGTACCGGTGCACATAATCCCAAAATGCATGGATGGTAGTTTTGTCATTAGCCACGGCCTTTGCTGAGCATATCCTTATATAGCGACATTATATCTTTTCCAACGGATTCCTTGCTGTATTTATCTGCCAGACCCTGGCGGATTATTGTTTTGTCAAACTCCCTGCAGAGGTCCATCATCTGGAACAAAGCATCCGTCATGGCCTTTTCATCTCCCGGTTCCACCAGCAATCCATTTGATTTGTTGATCACTTCCCTGGCCACACCAACGGAAGTAGCCACAACCGGCACCCCACAGGCAAGACTTTCAATTACCACGGTACCAAACGTCTCATACCTGCTCGACAATACCGAGAAATCAGCTCCATTCAGCAACTCAGCGAACTCCTTGCCAGTCTTTACGCCCAAAAACTGCACCATTGAACCAGGAATCCTCAGGAACCCGGCTAATTCTTTCATATCGTCCAGGTCCGGCCCTGCCCCTACCATCAAACAGGTAAAGTCCTGCCTCAGCAGTGACAGGTCCTTTAACGAACGCAAAAATCCTGAAATATTTTTTGATTTATCGTCAAAACAGGAAATATGCACCATGGTTTTTGACGCTGTTTTCTGTACTGCTTCGGCGACCATCAACTCTGCAGTATTTACCACATTAGGTATGATCCTGTAGTTCGGGTTAGTAAGTCCGCACTGCTGCATGGCCATGCGCAAAGGTTCAGATACTGCTACCACTGCTGCAGCTTTTTTCACAACGAAGCTGGTCAGCTTTCTCCGGAACCATCCGCCATAGGTGTTGTTTTCGGGGAAATAGCGGGACCAGTGCTCGGAAATTATGAGTGGGATATTCCGTTCCCGGCTGATACGCCAGCCGATGAAACCGAGGCGTGTAAGGATATGGGCATGCACAAGGTCAGGGTTAAATTCACGGATGCTATGCCAGGCCTTGCGGTGAGCCTGGTAAAAGTGCCAGAAATTCAATGCTTTCCCCATTAAGGAATCCGCATTACCAGTCACCTTATAATACACCCGAAGTACCCGAACCTCCCTCTCCTCGCTGAATTCCACCTCAACTTTATTAGGGCAATGCGGATCAGGATGCACATAGATCAAAGCCACATCGCAAAAAGGAGTCAATGACTCCGCCTGACGTTGGATGAACAATCCCGGCATCGGGTCATACCGGTTTGGATACCATTTTGGTAAAAAAAGAACCCTGATCCTGCGTTCCATAAAATTGAAATATTACAAAGAGAACTGTTTAATAATTTCGATTGCATTCTCCAAACGATCCGGTCCTGCTCCGCGAACCACCGCAAACGGAAACTTCCTGCTTTTTAATTCCCTGTGATAAAGTTCAAATAAATATTGCCGCTGATCGGGATGTTCGCGAAGCGGGTCATATTGCCAGGGAAGATCGATATCGCATAACAGGTAAAGATCATAACGGTGCTCCTCCAATGAGTTCATTATCCATGGATGGCAACGCTTGTACTTCACCTCGCTCCAGATTTTCGTGACCAGCAGTTCGGTATCGCAGAAAAGAAACCGGTTGGCATGCGGCAATTGTAATGCTTCAGCAGCCATTTGTCCCTGTGCAATCAGCAAAATATCCTCTTCTGTGTATGGTTTTCCAAGCTGTTCAAGGTATTCACGGGCAAATTCCGGAACCCATACTGTTTGGAAACGGGCTGCCAGCTGTTCCGCGAGCATCGACTTCCCGGTTGATTCCGGCCCGGTAATGGCAATTTTCGCGATCATCAGGCCAGTTTTGTTCTCCATTCCCTAAACCCGAGTATGGCGATTATTGTAAATACAAGATATTGAAAGCTGCTGAAATAGAGGCCTTCCCAGGCACAGAGACCGATCATGACGGTATCTGCACTGATCCACAGAATCCAGTTCTCGATTTTTTTCCTGGAAAGAAGCCACTGCGCTACGATATATACTGCTGTGGTAATGGCATCCCAGGCCGGGATACTGCTTTGTGTAAAACGCATCAGGACAATCCATATGATGAAAAAAAAGAGGACGACCGCAAACGCGTTTATCAGCAACTCCTTTCCCGAACATCTTGAAATCCTGAGGGTGCCGTCATGGATGTCTTTGCGTGTCCAGTTATACCATCCATAAACACTCATGATAAAGAAAAACCCATTGATTGCTGCATTGGCATACAGTTTTGCCACGAAGAACAGGTAAACGTATATGAGCACATTCACAATCCCGAACGGAAAGGCCAGCAGACTCTCCTTCTTCATAAACCACACACAAGTCAAACCGAAAGCCACGGCAATGAGTTCAAGCCAGCTTGTTTGAAAAGGGCCAATCTGCAATACAGAGGTCATATCCATACGCGCAAAGGTAGTATTTATAGGATAATATGAACCAAGCAAGGCTGCAACCTTTTTATCAATGTGTCGTAAAACAGACTACATTTGCAGTTGAAACAAGGAATTCCGGCTTACATGTTCCATATTGTCCACAACCAATTGCCCTTTATTGTCAACCTGCTGATCCTGCTTCTTTCAGCGAAACTCCTTGGTGAACTTGCAGAACGGCTGGGGCAGCCTTCGATGATCGGAGAAGTCCTGGCAGGAGTTATCCTCGGTCCTTCCCTGTTCAATATCATTTCTGCTCCGGGTGAAATAAAAGTCATTGCCGAACTGGGGGTATTTATGCTGATCGTCCTGGCAGGGATGGAAATAGAAGTAGAGGAGATCCGGAATTCCATCCGGGGAAGGAATATCTGGATTGCGCTTCTGGGCTTCCTGGTTCCGATGGCAAGCGGAATCGCCATCGGGCTGTTCTTCCATTTTTCCAATACCTTTACCATATTTCTCGGCCTCTGCATCGCCATCACAGCTTTGCCGGTAAGCATCCGGATCCTCATGGACCTGGGAAAACTTAAAACAGCCGTTGGACAAAGAATTATCTCCGCCGCAATTTTCAACGACATTGTCGCCCTGCTTGTCCTCGGGATCATCCTCGATTTTAATGATGAATCAAAAAACATAAAAGACCTGACCTTTTCCATCCTGTTCACAGCCATGAAGGTGGGTGTTTTTACCCTTGTGCTGGTAATAGCCTATCGTTTCTTTAAATTTGCAAAGAGGAAAGTCAATGTCATCAATCCCAGGATGAATAAATTCCTTTTATACCTTCGCGGGAAGGAGTCTATTTTCGCCCTTGTTATTCTCTTTGTCCTTATCTTTTCAAGTATTGCCGAACTTCTCGGGCTTCATTTTGTGGTAGGCGCATTTTTTGGTGCCATACTTATCCCGCGCAGCATGTTTGCCAACCGTGATTTTGAAAAAGTTCAGCGCAGTATTTCGGGGATTACCATGGGATTTCTCGCACCCATCTTTTTTGCCACCATGGGAATTTCATTCAATTTTTCGGCTCTGAATGATGGATTATTACTTATTGTCGTACTTATTGCCTCCTTTTTCAGCAAGATTTTCGGCGGATACCTCGGAGGCAGGCTGGCCGGGTTCAACCAGGCCAAATCACTCACCCTGGGATTGGGGCTCAACGCCCGCGGGATCATGGAACTGGTTATCGCCAACATTGCTCTTGCAAAAGGATTTATTGATATTTCGGTGTTTTCCATCCTGGTGCTGATGGCACTGTTAACAACCATTCTTACCCCCTTTTTATTGAAAGAAGGGTTCAGGCTTATCGACCGTAATAAAGAAAGCAACCTGAATACTTTTACATAATTTTTAACAATCCCTTGCCGGTCGGGATTTTCTTGTTAATTTTCCACCCTGTTTTCCGGGCAAACATCCGGAATTAAAGTAACCGATATGTTTGGTCTCGACACCTCTTACACCATCCTCTTAGTTATATGCTTGCTTGCTGCCTGCGCATTTGAATTCATCAACGGATTTCATGATACGGCCAATGCGGTGGCGACTGTTATCTACACCCATTCCCTCAAGCCAACTACTGCGGTTGTATGGTCGGGAATCTGGAATTTTATTGGTGTAAACGTTGGTGGCATTGCCGTAGCAATGGGGATTGTAAATCTGCTGCCGGTCGAATTACTGGTCGACCAAAACCTTTCTCACAGCATTTCGATGATCCTTGCGCTTATTGTTACTGCCATCATTTGGAATTTGGCCACCTGGTATTTTGGAATCCCATGCAGCAGTTCTCATACCCTCATCGGGTCAATTTTTGGTGTGGGGCTAGCCTATTATTTTCTGCCGGGTGTTTCAACTTATGCATTAAACTGGCAAAAGGTCATGGATGTAGGCCTTTCTCTGCTTGTTTCTCCGCTTTTCGGCTTTGGTTTTGCACTTCTACTGATGTTTATTCTTCGCAAAACCGTTAAAAACAAATTAATCTTCAAGGAGCCACCTGCAAAAAAAGCCCCGCCTTTCTGGATTCGCAGCATCCTTATTTTAACCTGCACCAGTGTAAGCTATGCGCACGGTTCAAACGATGGACAAAAAGGTGTCGGACTGATCATGTTAATCCTCATCGCCTTTTCGCCAGTCTATTTTTCGGTTGACAGATCAAAAAGTCCTGAAAAACTCCTTTATGAAACCCGTCTGATTGAATATAACCTGAATCATATAGATACGAATTCACTGCAACTTTCCGACCGCGTTTCACTTCGTGCCGTCACCGCCAATGTTGCATTCATGAAAACAACCCTGACGGGCGTAAAATCATTTGATGAACTTAAGAAGAATGATCATTTCGCCATCAGGAAGGCTATCATCCTGGTAAGTAAAAAAACTGAATCTATTCTTAAAAGCATAAAAGTTCAGCATGCTGTGAAGATTTCGAAAACCCGGTTATCCAGCATCACATCCAACCTTAAAAAATTCAAGGCCAACACCGAATATTCTCCCCGCTGGGTTATTCTGCTGGTTTCCATATCGCTGGGGTTAGGTACCATGATCGGATGGAAACGCATCGTTGTTACCATCGGCGAAAAAATTGGCAAAACTCACCTCACCTATGCCCAGGGAGCCAGTGCTGAACTGGTAGCCGCAAGCACAATTACAGTTTCAACCATGTTAGGGCTCCCGGTGAGTACCACACATGTATTATCCTCAGGTATTGCAGGTTCCATGGTGGCTGGTGGCGGAAGGCAAAACCTGCGTATGGGGACGGTAAAAAACATCATGATTGCCTGGCTGATCACATTGCCGGTAACCGTGATCATGTCGGGACTGATGTTCTTCATCCTCAGGATGGTTTTCAAATAACAATTACTAATTATGCTTGAACTTCTTAAAAACTTTATCGACATCGTACTTCATATTGATGTTCATCTTCAGCTGTGGGTCACCGAATACCGTACCTGGACCTACCTGATCCTGTTTACCATCATATTCATGGAGACCGGACTGGTTGTAACTCCTTTCCTACCTGGTGATTCCCTCTTGTTTGCAGCAGGCATGGTGGCCGCTTTGGATGGCAATCCGCTGAATATACTTCTGCTTATTCCGTTGCTGATCCTTGCAGCTTTCAGCGGCGACAACACCAATTATTTTATTGGAAAACTGCTTGGTCAAACAGTTTATGAAAAGAATTACCGGCTCATCCGGAGGGAATACCTGGATAAAACCCATGCCTTTTACGAAAAACACGGGGGAAAAACCCTGATCATTGCCCGATTTATGCCGATTATCCGCACATTTGCACCATTTGTAGCCGGTGTTGGAATCATGCATTATTTCCGTTTCATCTCTTTCAGCATTGCAGGCAATATACTGTGGGTTGTTTCATTCAGCCTTGCAGGTTATTTTTTCGGTAACATCCCCTTGGTTAAAAATAATTTCACCATGGTCATCCTTGGCATCATATTCTTATCTTTGATGCCAATGATCATCGCCTTTATCAAAAACATGGTAAACAGGCAGAAAGTAACCTGAGCCTTATGAATCGTACCGTAAGTAAAAGTGAGCTCGACAAAGTAACTACCGCAGGGTTGATTGTCACTCTTGGGATTATTTACGGTGATATCGGAACTTCCCCCCTGTATGTAATGCGAGCCATTATTGCCGGGGCGCACTCCATCCATGAGCCCTTCATCATTGGCGGGCTGTCCTGCATCTTCTGGACTCTGACGATGCAAACCACCCTAAAGTATATCATCTTCGCCATCCGGGCTGACAACAAAGGAGAAGGTGGCATTTTTGCCCTGTTTGCACTAATCAGGAAACGTGCCAAATGGGCCTTCCTTTTTGCAATGATCGGAGGATGTACCCTGCTGGCCGACAGCATTATCACCCCGGCCATTACCATTGTTTCGGCAGTTGAGGGGCTGCTGATAAGGAACCACCGGATCCCGGTTGTGCCCATCGCATTGATCATCATTACATTTTTATTCCTGATACAAAAATTCGGGACCAAACTGATCGGGAAATCCTTTGGCCCGATCATGTTTATCTGGTTTTCCATGCTTGGCATCCTGGGATCTGTGCAACTTGTTCAAAACCCTGAGATATTACATGCACTGAATCCTGCGTATGCATTTGATTTCCTGACGAAATACCCGAAAGGGTTTGTACTGCTGGGGGCAATATTTTTATGTACCACCGGGGCTGATGCACTCTATTCCGACCTGGGGCACTGCGGGCGTAACAACATCAGGGCAACCTGGGGTTTCGTAAAAGTTTGCCTGTTGCTGAACTATTTCGGGCAGGGAGCCTGGATTCTGAGAAATACCGATATCGTAAATGAATGGACCAATCCTTTTTTTGCCATCATGCCTTCCTGGTTTCTCTTGCCGGGGATTATCATTGCAACCGTAGCAGCCGTGATTGCCAGCCAGGCAATGATCACCAGTTCATTCACCCTCATCAGTGAAGCCATCTCCCTCAATTTCTGGCCGAAAGTGAAGATAAATTACCCGACAAACATCAAAGGTCAGATGTATATCTCCTCCATCAACTGGATCCTTTATGTTTGTTGCATCTGCATCGTCCTGTTTTTTCAAAAATCATCCAATATGGAGGCGGCATATGGATTGACCATTAACATCACCATGCTGATGACGACCATTTTGCTTGGGATTTACCTGTATTATAAACATGCGCCTATATATGTAATCTCCCTGTTTCTCCTTATTTACCTTTCCATCGAAGGCTCTTTTCTTATCGCGAATCTGAATAAATTCCTTCATGGGGGTTACTTTACCTTCATGCTTGGAAGCATCCTGTTCATTATCATGTATGTTTGGTTCCAGGGCCGGAAAATTAAAAACAGCTTCATTGAGTTTCTTCCCGTTGCCGACTATTTCCTGATGCTCAAAGCCCTTTCAAAGGATAAATCAATCCCAAAATATGCCACCAACCTGGTTTTTCTGACCAAGGCAAACCGGGAAACGGATGTGGAGTCAAAGATCGTTTATTCGATATTCAACAAACAGCCCAAACGGGCCGATACTTACTGGATGCTTCACATTGATATCCTCGACGAACCCCATGTACTGGAATACAAGGTTAAACAG
>CAZVNF010000084.1:11339-16127 GCA_964628215.1 uncultured Draconibacterium sp. | reverse complement strand
TTTGTGATGGCCGACCGCCAGCGTTTGCGTCAGGTATTGCTGAACCTTGTGAATAATGCCATAAAATATAACCGTAAAGGTGGGTTGGTGACCATAAAAACTGATTTACACAGGAGTAGTACTTCTGCAAAATCGGTTGTCAGGATTTCCATTACCGATACAGGTATGGGGATCAACCAGGAAGATGTTAAAAAACTTTTCCGCCCGTTTGAACGCATCGGCGCTGATAAAACCAATACCGAAGGTACCGGACTTGGATTGGTGCTCGCCAAAGAACTCATAGAAGCCATGGATGGAAGCATTGGTGTGGAGAGTATTCGTGGCGAAGGAAGCACTTTCTCGATCGACCTGCCTTACCTTGCCGATCAGAAAAAAGAAAATGTTCCGGCACATGATTTATTACATCCCGAAGCATGGAACCTTGAAAAAACAGGCACCATTTTGTATATTGAAGATAACCTGCCAAACGTTGAACTTATCGAAGGAATTATCGAAAACCATCGACCCTCGATCCGGATGATTACTTCCATGTTCGGAAAACGGGCTGTTAAGTTCGCTTCGGATTGCAGGCCGGATTTAATTTTACTTGACCTGAATTTGCCTGATATCGAAGGATATGAAGTACTGGCCAACCTGCAGGCGGATGCATTTACCCGGAATATCCCTGTTGTCATTATAAGTGCGGATGCTACCAATGAAATGATTAAAAAGCTGATTACCGCCGGGGCACGGGATTACCTGCCTAAACCTATCGATATCATGGTCTTTTTGAAAATTGTGGATGAGTGGATTGACGGTAGCATGAGGTAGCGGGTAAAATGCAGATGATTTCTGAAACAGTGAAATTGTAACAAAGAGGATGCTGAACAATTTGAAAAATAGTATTTTTTCCCAAAAAGGGTTTTTTAATAAGGCGTGGAAGGCACTTGCCATATTAGCTGCAGGACTCGTTCTCACGTTTATTGTTTCATTTTATACCTCCCGCCGAGATGCAACCATGGTGCAAAATGAATTCCGGCAGGTTTGCAGTGAAATCAGGATCAGAATTTCAAACCGGCTTCATGCCCAGGCCCTTCTTCTGCGCACTGGTTGTGCATTATTTGAGGCTACAGATACAGTCACGCGACATCAATGGAAGATGTTTAATGACCATGCAAAAATCGAAAAAAACCTGCCAGGCATGCTGGGTCTGGGATTTTCAATGATTGTCCCCGCCAATCACAGGCAGCAGCATATTCAGCTTATCCGGGGAGAAGGATTTCCGGAGTATGCCATCAGGCCGCCCGGAGACCGGGCTGTTTACACTGCCATCATTTATCTTGAACCATTTTCCGGCCGGAACCTCCGGGCCTTTGGTTTTGACATGTTTTCGGATCCGACACGGAGAAAAGCCATGGAAATATCCCGTGATTCTGATGTTGTCATGTTGTCGGGGAAAGTGGTTTTAGTCCAGGAAACCAATAAAGATGTGCAGCCGGGGACCCTGATGTATGTGCCGGTTTACCGTAAAGGCATGCCTGTGACGACAGTGTCGCAGCGCAGGGCAGCCATCCGGGGTTGGGTTTATTCCCCGTTCCGGATGGATGATATGATGCAGGGTATATTTGGCCAGTGGGATCTTGACATAGAGGAAAGAATTCGTTTGCAGATTTATGATAAGGGTGATGCATCTGATTCTTTGCTGTATGACAGCAGGAAAAATGATGTACTGAACCATGCCGGTTCACCTTCGTTTACCGTTCTGCTTCCCATTGAATTCAATGGAAAAACCTGGTCGCTGTTATTTACCAAATCAATCGTGCAAAGCAACCTCTATAGCAAGGCACTGGTTATTTTGGTTGGCGGGGTAGCCATAAGTTTACTGCTGTTTGCATTGTCCTTATCCTTATCCAATACCCGGCTCAGGGCACAACGTATTGCAGAACAGCTTGTTCTGGAGCGTAAGGAGAGTGAAGAACGATTTAAGTTATTGCTGAATTCAACCACAGAAGGCATTTACGGTCTCGACATGCAAGGCAGGTGTACCTTCACCAATACCGCATGTATTCAATTGCTGGGCTATAATGATCCCCGGCAGATAATTGGCCAACACATGCATGCCCTGATTCATCATTCCCATGAGGATGGGAACCATTTTGCCGGGATGGAATGCCGGATACATAAATCATTTCTGACGGGAGAAAGAGTCCATTCCGACCACGAAGTTTTCTGGAGGGCAGACGGCTCTTGTTTCCCGGTTGAATATTGGTCCAACCCTGTAATAATAAATGAAAAAATTGAAGGTTCGTTAGTTACCTTTTTTGATATCAGCGAACGGAAACTGGCTGAAAATATAATCAGGGAAGCAAGATTCGAGGCGGAGAGGGCAAATGTTGCCAAAAGCAACTTCCTGTCGCGCGTGAGCCACGAATTGCGTACTCCAATGAATTCGATCCTTGGATTTGCCCAGCTTTTAGATATGGGCGAACTTCATCCGGCCGGGAAAAAGTGGGTAGGTCACATTCTTAAAGGAGGCAATCACCTGCTTAATCTGATTAATGAAGTGCTTGACATTTCCGGGATTGAATCGGGCAGGCTGCAGTTGCTTTCAGAACCAGTTCAACTGAATAGCGCTATTCTGAACATTATTGAGATGGTTCAACCTTTTGCAACAACTCTTCAGCTTACCATAGAACTTATTGATTCACAATCCGGTTTATTAAGTGTAAAAGCCGATCCGAAGCGTTTGGACCAGGTCCTGCTTAATTTGATCAGCAATGCAGTAAAATACAACCGGCAGGGAGGTACTGTGATTATTACTACGGCATTAATGCCAGATGAAATGAAGGGTGCATCCACCGTACGGGTTTCAATAAGTGATACCGGATTGGGCATCAGCCCGGAATCTCTGGATAAGCTTTTCCTTCCCTTCGAACGGATCGGAGCTGATAAGACCACTACTGAAGGCACCGGGCTGGGGCTGGTTCTCGCCAAAGAGCTTACAGAAGCCATGGGAGGCAGGCTGGGAGTGGAAAGTGTTCAGGGAGAGGGAAGTACTTTCTGGTTTGAGTTGCCATTTTCGGAAGCAAATGAGAAGGGATTCAGCATCGGAAACCAAAATTTAACTTAATTGAATTATGATTGATTCAACACTGAAAAATGCACACATCCTGATTATCGACGACAAGCAACCCAATATAGATGTTCTTGTCGGGTATCTCCAGATTCAGGGTTACACGAACATTGAAACCGTTAGCGATTCGCGCCTGGCTTTAAGCACATTCATCTCTTTTCAACCCGATTTAATCCTCCTCGATCTGATGATGCCTTATCTCTCAGGGTATGAGGTGATGGCACAGCTGAAAGAGGTGATTCCTGCAGGCACCTACCTGCCCATACTGGTGCTTACTGCCGATATTTCCATTGAAGCCAGGCAGCGCGCACTGTCGGATGGCGCAAAAGATTTTCTTGCAAAGCCATTGGATCTGATCGAAGTCGGCCTCCGGATCGGGAATTTGCTTGAATCACGGTACCTGCATCAGCAACTGAAAAATCAGAACCAGCATCTGGAATTAAAGGTCAGGGAAAAAACACAGGAACTGGAACGCAGGGTGATTGAACGCACCGCCCAGCTTGAGGTAGCCAACCATGATCTCGAAGCATTTGCCTATTCTGTGTCGCATGACCTGAGAGCTCCGTTGCGTCACATCACCGGCTTCAGCAACATGCTGCTGGAAATGAACACCACGCAACGGACGGAGGAGGAAACCCGTTACCTGAAAATAATTTCCAATGGTGCCCTGGAGATGGGAAAACTGGTTGAAGCGTTGCTTACTTTTTCCAGGCTGAAACGTACAGAGCTGCACAAAACCACAATCAATACGGCTGCCATGGTCGGGCAGGTAATTGCTTTCTTTGAACCGGAAACGAAAAACCGGAACCTGACCATCCGCCCCGGCCACCTTGCCGATTGCGAAGGTGATCCGCAACTGCTGAAACAGGTATGGATAAACCTCATATCAAATGCCATCAAGTACACTGGCCGGCAGCCTGAAGCCATCATCGAAATTGGCAGCACCATTGAATCAAATGAGATCACCTACTTCATTAAAGATAATGGGGCCGGATTCGATATGAAGTATGTTAAAAAACTTTTCGGAGTGTTCAAACGGTTGCACAAACACGATGACTTTGAAGGGGTCGGGATCGGCCTGGCCAATGTAAACAGTATTATTACCCGCCACGGAGGCCATTGCAGTGCCACAGGTGAAACAGGAAAGGGTGCAACCTTCTTTTTCTCATTACCGGTAGCAGTAAATTCTTAAGGTATCACCCTTCTCAAATACAATACATGATCGATTCAACATTTAAGAATGCCAGCATCCTCATCGTGGATGACCAGCAAGCCAATATTGATATATTGCAAGGTCTTCTGGAAATGAGGGGATACACAAATCTTAAAGCCACTTCTGACCCACGCCTGGTGGAAGGCCTGTATGAGTCATTCAGTCCCGACCTGATCCTGCTCGATTTAATGATGCCATATCTCACAGGTTACCAGGTAATGGAGCAGTTGATGGCCAGGATCCCCAATGACATCTATTTGCCAATTCTGGTCCTTACTGCCGATATTACCACGGAGGCCAGGCAGCGTGCACTCGCCAGTGGGGCAAAGGATTTTTTAGCCAAACCCTTTGATCTGATAGAGGTAGGCCTGCGGATCGACAATTTATTGTTCGCCCGTTATTTGCACCAGCAGCTGCAAATCAATAACCAGGTTTTGGAAGAGAAGGTTAAAGAGAGAACCAG
>CAZVNF010000084.1:0-11239 GCA_964628215.1 uncultured Draconibacterium sp. | reverse complement strand
ATGCCCCCCCTCCTCCATCTCCGCCGCATCAATCTTCTTACTGTTGATCGCTCTCCATGCATACCAGATATACGCCACTACGAAAGGTATCAGCAATGAAACATAGCTCATGGCGGTAAGAGTATAATGGCTTGACGAACTGTTGTGAATGGTCAGGGAGCTATACAAATCGTAGGTTGAGGGGTAAAAGGAACTCCTGTTAAACCCGGCAAGGCAGAACAGGGCAAAAACAGTGAGAATGGTTCCCGCACCTGCATACCATATTCCGGAAGGTCCGTTTTTTTTGAAATCAAGCAGGGGTAAAACAATGCCGAGCAGCACAAAAACCACGCCGGCTGTAAACATCATCATCACCACCGGCATCTGCACCATGTTATGGTAGTATTTAAAGGGTTCCCAAAATGCAAATCCATCCTGGCGTACGGTGACCCCCGGCATGGTGAGCAAGGCTGCGACAAAGGTTAAAAAGAATATAAGGAATGGAACAGCATTGATTATCAGCTGCTTTTTAGAGCGGATTAAAATCGGTTCATCGTTTATGGTATTGATAAAATAAAGGATACCCAGCACCCGCGCTAAAAAGAAAACAGCCAGACCCAGCGCTGTATTGCGCCAGTTTAATACTGCCTCAAGCCCGTGCGCCGGGTGCTGCCACCGTGAAATCGCCGGGTCAAGCAGGTTTGTGATCGCCGACCTGTCGACAGAAAAGGCCGACCCTGTAAAAAATGTAGCCACCGCAGTTCCGATCAGCAACGTTCCCAGCAGCCCGTTGATGATCAGGAACCACTCATAGGTTTTGTGCCCGAGGAAATTGTTTGGTTTGCTCCTGAATTCATAGGCAACTGCCTGGATGATAAAGGGAAACAGGATGGCCATCCATACCCAGTAGGCGCCGCCGAAACTGGTTGAGTAAAATAGCGGGAAGGAGGCGAAAAACGCCCCCCCGAAGGTGACCAGGGTGGTGAAGGTGAATTCCCACTTTCGCCCGAGTGCGTTGACCAGCATTTTACGTTCAGGCTCGGTTTTTCCGATGGTATAGATCAGGGTTTGCCCGCCCTGCACAAACATCAGGAATACCAGGATGCTGCCCAGGATGGAAATGATGATCCACCAGTAGTTTTGCAGTGATTCGATCGGCATGGTTTCAAACATTACCTGGTTCCTCCCTCTTTTGGCCCGATTTTAATCTGTTTGATCATGATCATCAGTTCGGCGATCAGCAATACGGTAAACACCGCCGCAAAAAGCCAGAAGGTGATCACAACCGATGTGGCATCAATCTTCGATACGGCAGCCATCACCGGCATCAGGTCCTGGATTACCCATGGCTGACGGCCCACCTCGGCAACCACCCAGCCCGCTTCAGAGGCAAGGTATACGAATGGAATCGTCCATACGGCCATCCAGAGAAGCCAGCGCTGCTTTTCCAGTTTGTCTTTACTTACCAGGTATAACACCACGGCGAACAGCACGATGAAATACATTCCCAGGTATACCATCAGGTGGAAACTGTAGAAAGTGAGCGGTACATTCGGAATCACACTTTGCGGGGAGTTGAGATAGGCATAGCCGAACCAGGGAAAATTCAGTTTAAGTTCCGTGAGTGCTGAATCGGCTTTTACCGTGTCCTTTGCGCTTTTGGCATTGCGATAGGAAGCCATTGCAGCAACGGCTTTTTTACCCCTGGAGATCTTTTCTTCAACAGAAAATGTTTTCTCTTTTTCCAGGGGATGCACCGCATCAAACCCGGGTTTATATCCGCCGCTGATGATATTGTCTACCCCGGGAACAAAGGCATCGGGATTCCTGTACCCGAGAAATGAAAGCAGTTTTGGGAATTCAATTTTCACAAGAAAGGCATCCTTGCCGTCGCCGGCTGTTTTTGCCGGGTCAAGAATGCCAAAGGCAACCAGGCCGGCTCCGGCACGGCCTTCATACAGCCCTTCCATGGCGGCCAGTTTCATGGGCTGCTTTTGTGAAACCTGGTATGCAGACCCATCCCCGGTGAATGCCAGGAAAAGCGAGGCGCACAACCCGAAGATACCAGCAACAAGGATACTGCGTTTGGCCAATTGTATGTGCCTGTTTTTCAGGAGGAACCATGCGCTGATCCCGATTACGAACACCGAAGCGGTAACATAACCGGAGGATACGGTGTGCAGGAATTTATTAATGGCCACCGGGGAAAACAGGACTGCCCAGAAATCGACCATCTCGTTGCGGGCCTCATTGGGATTGAATTGCATGCCCACCGGGAACTGCATCCAGGCATTGGCAACGAGGATCCAAAGGGCGGAAAGGTTTGCACCGATGGCCGTGAGCCATGATGCCGTGAGGTGAAACCTTTTACTGACTTTGTTCCATCCAAAAAACATGACCGCGATAAAAGTCGATTCAAGGAAAAAGGCCATGATCCCTTCAATAGCCAGTGGCGCACCAAAAATATCACCCACAAACCAGGAGTAATTCGACCAGTTGGTCCCGAATTGGAACTCCAGGATGATCCCGGTGGCAACCCCGATGGCGAAATTGATCCCGAACAGGGTCATCCAGAATTTGGTGATTTGTTTCCACTCCGGATTACCGGTTTTTACGTAAATCGACTCCATAATGGCCACGATAAACGCCAGCCCGAGAGTGAGAGGAACGAAAATCCAGTGGTAAATGGCAGTTAGCGCAAACTGGGCGCGCGACCAGTCAATCAGCGATAGGTCTACATGTTCAACCATGTCTGTTTATTTTTTAACGAAGGCAAAGATACCGAATATAAATTCTCCTGCCCGGCTGAATCTTTATAAATGAATCCTGATTTGATTAATTTTGCCGGCCGCGCCTTTAATCGTATGTATGTCTGACAATAGATCAAACCAGGATAAAAATCCCAAACAGAATGCCTGCTATCACTGCGGGGAGGACTGCGGCACCGTTCCCATTACCCTGGAAGAAAAACTTTTTTGCTGCAACGGTTGCAAAATGGTGTTCGAGATCCTGAGCCAGAGCAATGCCTGCGACTATTATAAGTACGAAGAACATCCCGGTCTCAAAGCCGGAAACAGCGAAATTGGCAGCCGTTATGCCTATCTTGACAATGAGGAGATCCGGCGCGAACTGCTTGAATTTTCTGAAGACGGGGTGAGTAAAGTCAAACTCTTCATACCGGCCATTCACTGCAGTTCATGTATCTGGCTGCTTGAGAACCTGCAACGCCTGAACCCGGGCGTGATGCAGGCTACCGTGAATTTCATCAAAAAAGAGGTGGTGGTTATTTTTCATGACAAGGAACTGTCGCTCAGGCAATTGATTGAGATGCTGGTGGCCATCAATTACATACCCCAGCTTACCCTCGATTCAGCGGGAAAGGGAGCCAAACGCAAGATCAACCGGGGCATCTATTACCGGCTTGGTGTTGCCGGTTTTTGCTTTGGCAACATCATGTTGTTCAGCTTTCCGGCCTATCTCAGTGTGAATGATGTGGTGGAGAACTTGTTGCGTCAGAATTTCGGGTTGCTGAACATCCTTTTTGGCATTCCTGTCGCCTTTTACTCAGGGTCTGTTTTCATGATTTCAGCCTATAAAGGGTTGAAAAAGAAATTTATAAGTATTGATGTACCTATCGCAGCCGGAATTCTCGTGCTTTTTTTCAGGAGTGTATATGAGATAGTTTCCGGAACAGGCCCGGGTTTTATGGATTCACTTGCGGGACTTGTTTTTTTCCTATCTATCGGCCGCTGGTACCAGGATAAAACTTACCAGGCACTCTCATTTGAACGGGATTACCGTTCCTACTTCCCGGTTGCAGTCACCCTGATAACTGAAGCCGGTACCGAATCGATCATCCCGATCAGTAAGTTGAAAACCGGCATGCGTATCCTGGTACGCAACCAGGAACTGGTGCCTGCGGATGCCCTGCTGGTCAAAGGCGATGGGTCGATCGACTACAGTTTCGTAAGCGGGGAGTCATCTCCGGTTGCAAAAAAAGAGGGTGAGCGTATTTTTGCAGGCGGCAGGCAGGTGGGCGCTTCCATTGAATTACTGGTTGAGAGGGAAGTGGCCCAGAGCCATCTTACGGAATTATGGAACCAGGATATGACCGGCGGTGAAAAGCAAACCAGGTGGGATTCCATACTGGATGTCATCAGCAGGTATTTTACCGTTGCCATCCTGGTGCTTTCTGTGGGTTCAGGGATCTTCTGGTGGTTCCATGATCCGTCCATGGCATTCCTGGTTGTTACGGCTATACTGATCGTAGCCTGCCCCTGTGCCCTTGCCATGACATACCCGTTTTCACTGGGAGGTGCCATGCGGGTTTTCGGCAGGAACAGTTTTTACCTCAAGCGCACCGGGGTGGTGGAGGCCCTTTCGAAGGTTGATACGATTGTGTTTGACAAAACCGGAACCATTACCCGCAACGACGGGCTTGGCGCTGATTTCACCACACTTGAGGCAACAAGAGACCAAATGCATGCCATTTCGTCGCTGGTAAGGCATTCAACCCATCCGGCCAGTGTGGCGATATACAGGCAGTTGCAGGGATTTGCCGCGCTGCCCGTGACCGGTTTCCGGGAATTGCCGGCCAAAGGGATCGAAGGCAGGGTAGATGGGCACCTGCTGAAGATCGGATCTGCCGGATTTGTAAACGCTGTGAGGACCGTGAGTGCAGAAGGCACCCGGGTTTATGTCTCCATCGACGACCAGGTGGCAGGGTTTATCGGGATCAGCAATCAGTATCGCGCGGGAATGAAAGAGGTGCTCTCCGAACTGGCGCTGAGATATGAACTCCATTTGCTGTCGGGCGACAACGATGCAGAACTCCCTAATCTGCTGGCATTTTTCCCTTCAAGGAACCATCTCAATTTCAACAAAACACCCAGGGAAAAGCTTGAGTACATCAGAAACCTCAAAGCCTCCGGGAAAAAAGTTCTGATGATCGGCGATGGCCTCAACGATGCCGGCGCTTTGCGCGAAAGTGACTGCGGAATCTCCATTGCTGATGACATTTACCATTTCTCACCGGCCTGCGATGCCATCCTGGAATCGGGTCAGTTCAGCCACCTGCCTGGCTTCCTTAATTTCAGCCGTACCGCTATGCGCATCGTTTTCTTCAGCATAGGGCTCTCTTTTCTGTATAATGTTGTCGGATTGAGTTATGCCATCACAGGAAACCTGTCGCCTGTTGTATCTGCCATCCTTATGCCGCTGAGTTCCGTAACAATTGTTGCATTTGTTACGTTATCTGTTTTGATATCAGCCCGTTTTAGCAGCTTTGATGTGAAATTGTAAATTTAGACTGAATATAAATATAGGCATTTCCCTATATTTCTGTAAGGGTATTTTGGAAATAAGATACTTTAATCTTTATTTTGTATCCGGTTTAAAGTGTATGAGTGTAATCCTTGTCCTTGTTGCGTTTAGTGTGGTGCTTGCCGGTGGTTTCCTGGCAGCCTTTTTCTGGTCGGTAAATAACGGGCAGTATGATGACACCTATAGTTCTTCTGTAAGGATTCTTTTTGATGATGATAAGCCGGCGCCTCCGGCGGAACCTGCCGCAACCCCGGCCAAATTGATAAATGAACAATCACCAAACCAATAACATATGGAAAATCAGACTTTTTACTATGACAACAAAATTGTAAAAAACTTTGCCTATGCCACGCTCTTCTGGGGTGTGATCGGCATGGTTGTCGGACTGTTACTGGCATTGCAATTCATCTGGCCTGCACTTACATTTGGGATCCCGTACACCACTTTTGGGCGCATACGGCCGATCCACACCAATGCAGTCATCTTTGCTTTTGTCGGAAACGGAATGTTTACGGGGATCTACTATTCCCTTCAGCGCCTGTGTAAAGCAAGAATGTTCAATGATCTGCTCAGCAAGATCAACTTCTGGGGCTGGCAGCTGATTATCGTTTTAGCCGCACTTACCTTCGCTTTCGGGATAACCACCGGGAAGGAATATGCCGAACTCGAATGGCCTATCGACATCCTTGTGGCCGTGATCTGGATCGTTTTCGGATGGAACATGATCGGAACGATCATTAAGAGACGAACCTCTCACATTTATGTGGCAATCTGGTTTTACATCGCCACATTTGTTACCATCGCGGTATTGCATGTTACCAACAGTCTTGCCATCCCGGTAGGATTGTTCAAAAGCTATCCCATATACGCCGGAGTGCAGGATGCGCTGGTTCAATGGTGGTATGGTCATAATGCAGTTGCCTTTTTTCTTACCACGCCATTTCTAGGCCTGATGTACTATTTTCTGCCAAAAGCGGCCAACCGCCCGGTTTATTCCTACAGGCTCTCCATTGTCCATTTCTGGGCGCTGATCTTTCTCTATATCTGGGCAGGCCCTCACCATTTGCTTTACAGCGCACTGCCGGATTGGGCACAGTCGCTCGGGGTCGTGTTTTCCGTGATGCTCATCGCCCCGTCGTGGGGAGGGATGGTAAACGGTTTGCTTACCCTGCGTGGTGCCTGGGATCGTGTACGTGAGGACCCAGTGCTGAAATTCATGGTGGTAGCTGTTACTGCCTATGGAATGTCGACATTCGAAGGACCCATGATGTCAATTAAAACGGTAAATGCAATTTCTCACTTTACCGACTGGACAGTTGGGCATGCCCATATCGGCGCCCTCGGATGGAATGGCTTTCTTACATTTGCTGTACTTTATTACCTGATTCCCAGGATTTTTCAAACCAAGCTCTTCTCCACGAAAATTGCCAACATGCATTTCTGGATTGCCACTCTCGGGATCATTTTCTATGCTGTTCCTTTGTATTGGGGTGCCATCACCCAGGCTTCGATGTGGAAAGAGTTTACAGCCGACGGGTTTTTAAAGTACCCGAATTTCCTTGAAACAGTAACCCAGCTCCAGCCCATGTATGCAGCCAGAGCCATTGGCGGGGCCCTGTATATTGTAGGGATAGTACTTGGAATTTATAACCTCATCCTGACGATCAGGGCTGGCAAGTTCCTTCCTGAGGAGTTGGCTTCCGCCCCTGCCCTGGTGAATGCCGGAAACAAACGCGGATCAGGAGAAGGAATTCACCGCTGGCTCGAGCGTCGTCCGGTTCAGTTTACCGTTTTTGCCCTTGTGGCCATCCTGATTGGAGGAATCATTGAAATTGTTCCGCTGTACCTTATAAAAACAAATATACCCACCATTGCCAGTGTTAAGCCATACACGCCGCTTGAGTTGCAGGGACGCGACATTTATGTTCGTGAAGGTTGTTATACCTGCCATTCACAGCAAGTAAGGCCGTTCAGGTCCGAAACCGAACGCTATGGGGAATATGCCAAAGCCGGTGAATATGTGTATGATCATCCTTTCCAATGGGGTTCAAAGAGAAACGGTCCCGACCTTTCGCGCGAAGGGGTTGTCAGCGGCCGTCAATACAAGCCCAATTCCTGGCACTATAATCATATGCTTAACCCGCAGCGTTTGAATGCACAGTCGATCATGCCCACTTACAAGTGGCTGATCACCGACGACCTTGATATGTCGACCACCGCTAAAAAGATCCGCGTGATGCAAACACTTGGCGTTCCCTATCCTGAAGGATTTGATAAAATTGCCAATGACGATCTTTTGATCCAGGCCAGGGGGATAGCCGATGACCTGAAAAGTCAGGGCATCCAGGTAGAGCCAACCAAGGAGATTATTGCCATGATTGCCTATCTGCAGCGGCTTGGGAAAGATGTTCATGCCGCCGGAATGCCTACAGCAACCCTCACTGATAAATAGTATCGGCCATGTTGCGTGATGTGTTTAAATCGATCGGGGGCATTGAAAGCTATGGGATGATTTCCATGATCATTTTCGTGGTGTTCTTTGCCCTTTTGCTCCTGCATACGTTCTCCCTCAAAAAAAAGGATGTGGAGGATTTCAGCAGGCTGCCCCTGGACGATTTTTCAAAGGAATCAGATGAAGTTCAAGATATTAAATAATATTTTCTATGGAAATAAATAAAGATAAAACCGTTGAAAAAGATGAACTGACCGGTGATAAACTGTTGTCGGGTCACGATTATGACAACATCAGGGAATTGGATAACAACCTTCCGAAATGGTGGGTATGGCTTTTCATCATCACCATTGTTGGTTCGGTGATTTATCCGTTTGTTACCTCCTCCCAGAAAGATGAATGGAAAAAGGAGATGGCTGCAGCTGGTGCTGTTGCCCCGGGTAAAGCGGAACGTGTTGACCCTGCCAGCCTCGTAGCCCTCACCGACCAGGCCAGTCTCGATGCCGGCAAAGATATTTGGATCAAGCAATGCAAAGTTTGCCATCTTGAAGGCGGGCAAGGAATTGTTGGTCCGAACCTTACCGATAATTTTTCCATCCATGGATGTACCTATGGCGATGTGGTAAATATCGTCGTTGTGGGAGCGCCTGAAAAAGGAATGATCTCATGGAAAACACAACTCTCTGATATCCAAATTAAACAGGTATCCAGTTTTGTCATGACCCTTAAAGGTACCAATCCACCTAATCCAAAAGCACCTCAGGGAGAACCCTGCAAGTAACATGCAAACCCAGGATGATTCCTCCGGCGGTTTTCGCGACCGGCTTTATACGATCGATGAAACCGGCAGGAGACTTTGGGTTTTTGCGAAAAAACCAAAAGGAACGCTCACAACCGCCCGGAATATCACAGGCGTATTGCTGCTGATATTCTTTTTTAGCGCGCCGTTTATCAAAGTCCATGGACAGCAACTTTTGCTGTTTGATTTTCTCCATCGAACATTTGTCATCTTCGGTGTGCAGTTCTGGCCCCAGGATTTCAACCTGTTCTTTATCGGCATGATTGCCATGATGGTCTTTATCATCCTGTTTACAGTGACCTATGGACGAATATGGTGCGGATGGGCCTGCCCTCAGACTGTTTTCATGGAGGTAATCTTCCGGCGGATCGAATACTGGACAGACGGAGACAGCCATCGGCAGAAAGAACTCACGGCAAGGCCGTGGGATGCGGATAAAATCTTCCGCAGGGTAATGAAACATGGGATCTTCTATGTTATTGCATTCATTATCAGCAACTATTTCCTGATGTACATCATGGGATCGGATGCCTGGATTAAAATGGTATCGGAAAGCCCGGCCGACCATCTGGCCGGCTTGGCAGGTATGGCCTTTTTTTCATTTATTTTCTACTTTATCTTTTCGTGGTTCCGCGAACAGGTTTGCACCATTGTTTGTCCGTATGGCCGCCTGCAGGGTGTGCTGCTCGACCGTGAAACCATCGTAATTTCCTATGATTATAACAGGGGAGAAGAAAGAGGTGCGCTCAGGAAGAGTGAAACCCGCAGCGAAACCAGCAAGGGCGATTGCATCGATTGCGGGCAGTGCGTGGCCGTGTGTCCTACAGGAGTCGATATCCGCAACGGTACGCAACTTGAATGTATCAACTGTGCCTGTTGTATCGACGCGTGTAATGAAATGATGGTCAAGGTTGGATTCAAACCTGGCCTCATCCGGTATGCATCCGAGAAAATGATCGCAGATAAAAAACCGTGGCATTACACCATACGCTCAGCCGGTTATACCGTCGTTCTGTCTGTTTTACTGTTAGCTCTTGGGTATTTTCTTATCTCGCGCAACCCTGTGGAAGCCACGGTGCTTCGTTCTCCGGGCATGCTGTTCCAGGAGCAGGAAGGCGGAAAAATCAGCAATCTTTACAGTGTGAAGGTGGTTAATAAAACCGATCATGACCTGCCTCTTGAAATTCGCCTGCTGTCGGGGAAGGGTGAGGTCAAAGTGATTGGCAATGCACCGGTCATCGCAAAACAATCCCTTGGAGAGGTCGTTTTCTTTCTCCTGATTGACAAAACAAGCATGACCGGCAGTAAAACAGAAATGGAAATCGGTGTATATTCCGGTGGCAAACAATTGGATAGAACCCGTGCAACCTTTGTGGGGCCTGAAAAATAGTGAATTATGAAGTGGAACTGGGGAACGGGTATTTTTCTTGTCATTGTGCTTTTCGTAGGGGCTTGTATCGCTTTCCTTGTTTATGCGCAGCGGGAGAAATGGAGTATGGTGGAAGAGGATTATTACCCGAAAGAGCTTCGCCATGAAGAAAAGCTGGTCAAAATGAGGAATGTCAGCGCTCTGACAACGCCACTTTCTGTAAAGCTTGACAAATCAAACGTGATTATACAGTTCCCCATTGATTTCAGGGGAAAGATACTTACCGGAAGCATCAATATCTACAGGCCTTCAGATGAAAAACTGGATATGGTGTTTCCGGTGGCTGCCGACACCTCCTTAGCCCAGTATTTACCCTTGAGCAAATTATCGAAGGGCAGGTATGTGGTTAAGGTTGACTGGTCATCTGAAGGCATGGATTACTTTAAGGAACAAGATATTTTTATACCCTGAGATGGATTTCTGGCAGCCATTGATTATCGGACTTCTGGGGAGCTTTCACTGCATGGGCATGTGCGGCCCCATTGCATTGGCACTTCCTTTAAAGACAAATTCATGGAGAACGAGGTTTATCAGTGCTCTGCTGTATAATTTCGGGCGAGTGATAACCTATGCATTTCTCGGTTTGGTATTCGGGTTGCTTGGTTTGGGCATCCATATTTGGGGAGTCCAGCAGTGGGTATCAATCGGTGTAGGAACCCTGATGATATTCAGTGTGGCTTTCCCTTTGTTTTTTCACGGATCAGCCATGACCAGTGGATTTGACCGTGTTTTTTCCGGGTTGAAAAGGCACTTCGGGCGTTTTTTTGGTTTCAGAACCTATCTGTCAACCTGGATTATCGGATTGCTGAACGGGTTGCTCCCGTGCGGATTGGTTTATATTGCACTTGCCGGTGCTTTGATTTCCACCACCCCGGCCAATGGCGCCCTGTATATGATATTTTTCGGGCTGGGAACCATCCCTGCACTTCTGGCCCTCTCCCTGGCAGGCAATGTGATCAGCATGAAATTTCGGCGCACCATGCAGCAAATGATGCCTTTTCTGATCATCCTCATCGGCATTTTATTCGTTCTCCGCGGGATGAACCTTGGAATACCCTATTTAAGTCCCAAAATGGAAGAGCAAGCCAAACAAAAAACAGAGCAATTCCAAAAACCCAAATGTTGTGAATGAAAATTCTAAAATTTTCGATAATTTTGCACCCATAAACTACAAACCAAAAAAACCTAACCCCCTTGTCCACTCGTCCACTCGTCCACCCGTCCACCCGTCCACCCGTCCACCCGTCCACCCGTCCAC
>CAZVNF010000083.1:0-16177 GCA_964628215.1 uncultured Draconibacterium sp. | reverse complement strand
GTCCACCAGTCCACCCATTTACTTCCCAAACTTAATATACTTATCACTCTTCGTACTGCAAAACGCACATGAGGCTTCCGGCTTGGCTGAATCATACGTGTTTCCGCATTTCGGGCATACCCAATATACATTTGACAGCGATCCGGCTTTATTGCCATTCAGCGAGTTGATTGCATTCTGGTACATAACCTGGTGCTTCTTTTCGGTATCCATGGCCCAGCGGAAGGATTTCACAGCTGCAGCAACGTTTTCTTCCTGTGCAGTGGCAATGAATCCTGGATACATGGTGGTCAACTCATAGGTTTCACCCGAAATTGCATCCTGCAGGTTTTCCTTGGTGGTGGCTACTTTAAAGGCGGGTTTAACCGGATCGGCTTTCTGACCCATCTTTTCCAGCACGGTCTTATGGTTTGTTGCATGAATCAATTCCGCTTTTGAGGTTGCTTCAAACATGGTCGCTATCTGCATAAGTCCCTCTTTTTTAGCTTGTTCAGCAAATGCAGCATATTTGGCACTTGCGGTGGATTCACCATTGTACGCGGCTTTGAGGTTGGCAATAGTCTTATCGGCTCCAAGCGCGATCGATTGCTGGCCGGCAAAAATTACCATTGCCAGGCACATTAACATCATCTTTTTCATAATCAATTGTTTAAAATTTATAATTCACAATTCAGATTTCAGATTTCACATTTCAGATTTCACATCTCACATCTGCTCCCTCTTATCCCCGGCAACCATGTATCTACAACCCTATCATAAACTCAATTACCAGCGTTCCGCCAAGGTACCCGGTTACAGATACAAAAACCATCGAAATAAAAAATAATCCAAGTGAGATATACTTCAAATTTGTGGTCTCTTTGTTCATATAATTGATAACAACCCTGAACATTGTGGCAAGAATGATAGAAACCAGGGTAAGTGTGGCATACAGTTCATGTTTATCGCGCATAATCCCGGCTTCCCCTTCCATTGGGCTGGTAAAGAAATACCCGGATCCGAAAGCAAAAATTGCACCCACCATGCCGATAACCTCAAGCCAGTAACCGGTGCGCGACAAACATGGATCTTTTTTTACCAGAAGCGACAGAAAGTCGAATAAAAAACCTACCGTGATGATGGCAATGGGAAAATGGACCAGCATCGGATGAAAATGGCTTGTGTTGAACATGACTGTTTTATTTTTAACAAAGATAGTTTAAAAGTAATTTATTAACAAAGTTATTTGATAGGCGATTTTAAAATAATTTTACAAAACTGTTACACACGATTTATTTTTCCCGGTTACATGGTCGATTTCATTCATTTACATTTACATACGCAATATTCAATTCTCGATGGGGCTTGTCGCATCAAAGAGATGGTCGACAAAGCAGTTTCCCTGGGCATGAAAGGCGTTGCCGTGACCGATCATGGTAATTTATTCGGAATGATGGAATTGGCTGCTGCAACTTCAAAGCAGAAAGGGTTTAAACCGATTTTTGGTTGCGAAACCTATGTTGCCCGCCGGAGCCGGTTTGAAAAGACCGAAATGATCGACCGCAAAGGCGACCATCTTATATTGCTGGCAAAAAATGAAACAGGGTACAAGAACCTGCTCAAACTGATCTCTTTATCCTGGACACAGGGACATTATTATAAACCGCGGATTGATAAAGAGTTGTTAAGGCAATATCACGAAGGACTTATTGCATCGTCCGCATGTCTTGCAGGTGAGGTTCCCCGGGCGATCCATGCCGGCAATGTGGAGAAAGCCGAACAGGTTATACTGGAATATAAAGAGTTGTTTGGCGATGATTTTTATCTCGAACTGATGCGGCATCCGGCCACTGACCCTACCCGTGATGGCGATGTATACAAACGCCAGATGATTGTGGGTGATGAACTTGTAAAACTTGCCCACAAGCATCATGTCAAGTTGCTGGCAACAAATGATGTGCACTTCCTGAACGAGATCGATGCAGAATCACATGACCGGCTGCTGTGTGTCAACACGGGCAAGTTCATGGATGATCCCGACCGCATGCGCTATACCGGCCAGGAGTGGTTCAAGTCGAAAGAGGAGATGAATAAACTCTTTGCCGATATCCCGGAGGCGCTGGAGAATACGATGGAAGTGTTTGAAAAGGTTGAATCCTTCAGCCTCTACAAAGATCCCATCATGCCTGATTTTCCGTTACCGGAAGGATTCACCGATCCGGATGACTTTTTGCGCCATATCACCTTTGAAGGTGCTGTAAAGCGTTATCCGGAAGTTACTCCTGAAATCAATGAACGAATTGATTTTGAGCTGGCAACCATAAAAAAAATGGGATACCCCGGCTACTTTTTAATCGTGCAGGATTTCCTGAATGCAGCCCGGGATATGGGGGTTTCGGTGGGACCAGGCCGTGGCTCGGCGGCAGGATCGGTGGTGGCCTATTGTATCCGCATTACCGATGTGGACCCCTTGAAATTTGATCTGCTTTTTGAACGGTTTCTCAATCCCGACCGGGTATCCATGCCGGATATCGACATCGATTTTGATGAAGATGGCCGTGACAGGGTGTTGAAGTGGGTGGTGAAGAAATACGGGCAGGATAAAGTGGCCCAGGTGATTACCTTTGGAACCATGGCTGCAAAGGGAGCCATACGTGATGTGGGCCGGGTGCAGCGACTTCCGCTGGATGAAGTGAGCCGGCTTTCGAAGATGATTCCGGCCCGGGCAGGAACAACCCTTAAAACTGCCTACGAGGAGGTGCCCGAGCTGAAGGCAGCACGGTCGTCCTCCAATAAGGCGATTGCTGAAACGCTCCGGTTTGCTGAAAGTCTGGAAGGCTCTATTCGTCAAACCGGTATCCATGCCTGCGGAATAATCATCTGCCGCGATAACCTGATGGATCACATCCCCGTGACCACCTCGAAGGAATCGGATCTGCTGGTCAGCCAGTTTGATGGCGAATTTATAGAGCGGGTGGGAATGCTCAAGATGGATTTTCTTGGGTTGAAAACCTTGTCGATCATCAAAGATGCCGTGCAGAACATCCGCGATTCACGGGGTGTTGAAGTTGATCCGGAGAATCTTCCCTTTGATGATGCTGCAACCTATGAGCTTTTCAGCCTCGGAAAAACAACCGGTATTTTCCAGTTTGAATCGGACGGAATGAAAAAATACCTGAGAGATCTGAAACCTAATAAAATAGAAGATCTCATCGCCATGAATGCGCTTTACAGGCCGGGTCCGATGGATTATATCCCGAGTTTTATTGCACGCAAACACGGACGGGAGAAAATTGCCTACGATATCCCGGCAATGGAAAAGTACCTCAAGGATACGTATGGAGTTACAGTTTACCAGGAACAGGTGATGTTGCTGTCGCAGGAACTGGCCGGGTTTACTAAAGGCCAGGCCGACTCCCTGCGCAAAGCCATGGGCAAGAAGATTGAAGCCGTGATGAACCAGTTGAAGCCGCTTTTCTTCGAAGGTTGCAAAAACAATGGTCACGATCTCAATGTGGTTAATAAAATATGGAAGGATTGGGAAGCCTTCGCAAATTATGCCTTTAATAAATCGCATTCTGCCTGTTACGCATATCTGGCCTACCGCGAAGCCTGGCTGAAAACACACTATCCCGCTGAGTTTATGGCAGCGGTACTCAGCCGGAACCTGACCGAACTGAAGGAAATCACCCTCTTTCTCGATGAATGTAAAAGGATGCACATCCCGGTGCTGGGTCCTGATGTGAACGAAAGTTCCACCGCCTTTGTGGCTAATAAAAAGGGAGAGATCCGCTTTGGAATGGCCGGAATAAAAAATGTGGGTGAGGCTGCTGTGAAAAGTATCGTTGCCGGGCGAATTGCCAATGGTCCGTACAGCAGTATTTTCGACATGACCCGACGGATCAATTCCCACATGGTCAATAAAAGGTGCATGGAATCCCTGGCAAAAGCAGGTGCTTTCGACTGTTTCGAAAACACCCATCGTGCACAGTATTTTTTCCAGGAAAACAGCGATGATCTTGTTTTCCTGGAAAAGATTATCCGGCATGCCACAGATTATCATGCCCGGAAGGATTCCATCCAGCAGTCGTTGTTTGGTGAAGCAGAAGAGATTCATTTTAAGGAGATTACACTGCCTGAGTGTCGGCCATGGTCGAAACTTGAACAGTTGAAATTCGAGAAGGATGTCACCGGCTTTTACATGAGTGGCCACCCGCTGGACGATTATCGGTTTGAGCTGGATCAATTCTGCAATACAACCATCGAAGACCTTAAACAGGATTTAAAGCATCTGAAAGGCAAGGAGGTCACATTCGCCGGGATTGTGATCGAGGCAAACCATAAAATCGGCAAGACGGGTAAGCCTTACGGCTCATTTGTAGTGGAAGATTACTTCAATTTCATCTCCCTGACCATGTTTTCCGAGGAGTACCTCAAATGGAAACACATGCTCGACGAAGGGCAGTATGTGTTTCTCAAAGCCCGCATTGAATCGAGGTTCGACAGCCCCGACCAGATGACGATCAGGATAAACCAGGTGATTCTGTTACCGGAAGTGATGGAGAAATTTTCTAAAGTGCTTTCACTTACCCTGGTGCTTAATGAAATAAACGGAGATATAATCCACAGGCTACACCAGGCAGCTGTTAAACACAAGGGGCGATGCCATATGCGCATACGGGTTCATGATCCTGAAGAGAATATTACCATCGACCTGCCATCCAGAAAATACCGCGTCAACCCGAAAGAGATGATCCGTGTACTGGAAGAAATGCCGGAAATCCATATCCGGGTATTTGGAGAGTCCTGATGCGTCATGCCTCACCCGTCATGCACCCCTGTTTTATATCAATAGATTTTCGTAATTTTGCCACTTGAAACTGTACTCACTTTTAAAGTAAATTCATATGTTCGAAACATTAACGGATGCAAATTTTGAGACAATTGTAATTAAAAGCGAAAAGCTTGCAGTTGTTGACCTGTCAGCTGAATGGTGTGGCCCCTGCCGCATGGTTTCCCCCATTATTCATGAACTGGCAGCTGAATACGAAGGAAGAATCGTAGCCGGCGAACTCAATGTTGATGACAATCCCGCCACCACTGCCTTGTATAAGGTCAGGAACATTCCTACCGTGCTTTTTATCAAAGGGGGCCAGGTGGTCGATAAGCAGGTGGGAGCGGTGCCAAAGGCATCATATAAGGCATTGATCGAGAAATATATATAAATATTGTCAGCAACAATCGCACAAAACCGTCTTGAACAATTTTCCTCCCTGGAGTTCCTGGCGAGGCAGGTTGTGGAGGGGTTTATCACCGGATTGCACAAAAGCCCTTTCCATGGCTTCAGCGTGGAATTTGCCGAACACCGTCTCTACAATGCCGGTGAATCGATACGATCAATAGACTGGAAGTTGTACGGGCGTACCGACCGGCTGTATACCAAACGCTATGAAGAGGAGACCAACCTGAGGTGCCAGGTGTTTATTGACAACTCTTCTTCTATGTATTACCCGGTATTGGCTAAGCCGGATATCGACCATCCCAATAAAATAACATTTTCGGTTTATGTTGCCGCAGCATTGATTTACCTGCTCAGAAAGCAGCGGGATGCTGCCGGGATCAGCATCTTTTCCGATGAGGTTGAATTGCATACCCAAACGAAATCCAACCCGGTTCATCATCGCTATCTCTTTGCCGAACTTGAAAAACTGCTTGTCCCGCGACCTCCCGAAGTGCAAAAGGGAACCAATGTTGCCCGCACCATTCATGAACTCGCTGAACGTATTCATAAACGTTCACTGGTCATTGTTTTCAGCGATATGTTTGATAAATCGGCCCAACCTGAAGCACTTTTTTCCGCCTTACAGCATCTGAAGCATAACAAGCATGAAGTGATTCTGTTCCATGTGGTTGACAAGAGCAAGGAACTTGACTTTGCGTTTGACGACCGACCCTATAAATTCATTGATATTGAAACCGGCGAACAACTGCGTGTCCATCCTTCCAAACTTCGGGAGAAATACGTAGAATCGCTGTCCAGGTTCCGAAACGAATTGAAACTCCGGTGCGGTCAGTATCACATTGATCTCCTCGAAGCAGATATCAATGCCGGCTTTGAGCAGGTGCTGCTCCCGTACCTCGTCAAACGAAGCAAGCTGTTTTAACCATCCAGTAATTTTATTAATTTTGCCACTTCGAAATTTCGCTATTTCACTATTTCGCTATTTCGCTACCTCGCTACCTCGCTATTTATTTTAAAATTTATTTTATGCTCGAAATTGCCTCCAAATACGACTCTTCCGGAGTTGAAGATAAATGGTATGATTACTGGATGAAACAAGGATTTTTTCACTCCGTTCCCGACCACCGCGAACCATACTGCATCGTGATCCCTCCGCCGAATGTAACCGGTGTGCTCCACATGGGTCACATGCTCAACAATACAATCCAGGATATCCTTGTGCGGCGTGCCAGGATGATGGGTAAGAATGCCTGCTGGGTTCCCGGTACCGATCACGCATCCATAGCCACAGAAGCAAAAGTGGTTGCCAAACTCCGGGAACAGGGTATCGAAAAGTCCAGTCTCACCCGCGAACAATTTCTGGAACATGCCTGGGAATGGAAAACAAAACACGGAGGTATCATCCTTGACCAGTTAAAAAAACTGGGGGCATCCTGCGATTGGGAACGCACCTGTTTTACCATGGATGAGGCTTTGTACGATTCAGTGATAGAGGTGTTTATCGACCTGTATAACAAAGGGTTGATTTACCGTGGCATCCGTATGGTAAACTGGGACCCCAAAGCCCTTACGGCAGTTTCTGATGAAGAAGTTAACTACAAAGAGGTCAATTCAAAATTGTATTTTGTTCGTTATCGGGTGGAAGATACTGCAGACGAGTGGGTTACCATTGCAACTACCCGTCCGGAAACCATCCTTGGAGATACCGCCATTTGTGTGCACCCTGAGGATGAACGTTACCGGCATCTTCGCGGCAAACGGATCCTTGTGCCATTGCTGAACCGCTCGGTTCCGATGATTTTTGATGAATATGTTGACCGCGAATTTGGCACAGGCGCTTTAAAAGTAACGCCGGCTCACGATATCAATGATTACAACCTTGGCCTCAAATATAAACTTGAAGTTATTGATACGTTCAATGCAAATGGTACCATGAGCGAAGCAGCCCGGTTGTTTGTCGGTGAGGACCGCTTTGTGGTGCGCAGGAAAATTACGGAGGAACTTAAAAACAATGGGCACATTGTCAAAATTGAAGAATACACCAATAAAGTCGGGTATTCTGAGCGAACCGATGAAGTGATCGAGCCGCGCATTTCCGTACAGTGGTTCATGAAAATGAAAGAGTTGGCCAGGCCGGCACTCGATATGGTTGAAGATGACACTATCCTGTTCCATCCGGCCAAGTATAAAAACATGTACCGCCACTGGATGGCCAATGTGACCGACTGGTGCGTTTCGCGACAGTTATGGTGGGGGCAGCGGATACCGGCATATTATCTTCCCGATGGGGAGTTTATTGTGGCCAGATCGAAGGAAGAAGCCCTGGCAATGGCAAATGCAAAACATAAAGAGGGCAGTGCGAAATTCAGCCTTGAAGACCTGCGGCAGGATGAAGATGTGCTGGATACCTGGTTTTCAAGCTGGCTCTGGCCGATCTCGGTATTTGATGGCATACGGCATCCCGGCAATGCAGATATTAAATATTACTATCCCACGAATGACCTGATCACGGCTCCTGAAATTATCTTTTTCTGGGTGGCCCGTATGATCATGGCAGGATGGGAATATCGCAGGGAAATCCCCTTTAAGAATGTTTATTTCACCGGCATCGTACGCGACAAGCAAGGACGTAAGATGTCGAAATCATTGGGAAATTCTCCCGAGCCGCTCGACCTGATCAGGCAGAATGGCGCAGATGCCGTGCGTGTGGGTATGCTGCTCTGTTCTCCGGCTGGCAACGATTTGCTGTATGATGATGCCCTTATCGAACAGGGAAGAAACTTCTGTAATAAGCTTTGGAATGCCATGCGGCTTGTAAAAGGATGGCCTGTGGATGATGCTTTGATTCAGCCGGAGGTGAATAAAATATCTGTTCAGTGGTTTGATTCAACATTTAATGCCTCTTTGTTGAATATCAATGCATTGTATGACGATTACCGTTTGTCGGAGGCCTTGATGACTACCTATAAACTGGTTTGGGACGATTTCTGTTCCTGGTTCCTGGAGATGATCAAACCCGCATACCAGCAGCCCATCGACCGGGCAACCTATACGGCCGTAACCGGCTTTTTTGAAAAGTTGCTGAAAGTACTCCACCCGTTCATGCCCTTCCTCACAGAAGAAATCTGGCATATACTGGCCGAGCGTGGAATCGGTGAATCGATCATGTTAAGCAGCCAGCCCGTACCTGCCGGTTATGACCAGGCACTGATCGACAAATTTGTTTTTGCCGAAGCCGTGATCATGGCAATACGGAACGCACGCAAGGAAAAAAATATTCCCCAGAAAGAGGCAATCCGGCTTTTTATCAGGAAAAACAACAATGAAGTTCCTGATACCAGTTTCGACAGCCTTATTGCCAAACTTTGCAATATCAGCGAACTGGAATATGTTTTTGAAAAGGTGGATGGTTGCCTCTCATTTGTGGTTGGATCAACCGAGTTTTTCATTCCGCTGGCCGGCAAAATAGACCTGGTGGAAGAGTTGAAGAAACTGGAAGAAGAACTGGCTTACACTACCGGGTTTTTAGCAAAAGTAATGCAGAAACTAAGCAATGCCAGTTTTGTGAACAATGCGCCAGCAGCCGTGGTTGATTCCGAGCGCAAGAAGCAGGAGGATGCCGCCGCCCGTATCAAAGTGCTCGAAGAACAGATCAAAGGTATTCGATAAGATTTCACAACGCACCTCACCCCCAGCCCCTCTCCTGAAGGCGAGGGGAGCAGTTCTGCGAAAATCAGCGTTCTAACCTGCGAAAATCCGCGAGAAATATCATTTAATCAGCAAATATGAAAAACATAGATAAAACCAAACCAGTGATGGTTACCGGGGCAACCGGTTATGTTGCCGGATGGCTCATCAAAAAACTTCTGGATGAGGGAATCACCGTGCATGCCGCGGTTAGGAATCCGGGCAATAAGGAGTCGCTCAGGTACCTTGATGCAATTGCCGGAAAGTCGAATGGCAGTATTCGTTATTTTAAAGCCGATTTGCTCTCTGAAGGAACTTACGATGAGGCAATGAAAGGATGTGAGCTGGTGTTTCACACCGCTTCACCCTTTACAAGTAAGATAAAGGATGCACAAAGGGACCTGGTAGACCCCGCGCTCATTGGTACAAAGAATGTACTTGGCTCGGTAAATCGCTCGGAATCAGTGAAACGCGTTGTTCTTACGAGCAGTTGTGCCGCCATAATCGGCGATGCAAGAGATTGTTCAGGCTATCCAAATGGTATTGCCACCGAAACTCAGTGGAATTTCAGTTCAACTGTTGATCACCAGGCTTACTCATATTCAAAAACAGTCGCGGAAAAAGCGGCCTGGGAAATCAGCAAGGCACAAAGCCGCTGGGACCTGGTGGTCATTAACCCATCTTTTGTAATCGGCCCGGGGATTAATCCCGATGCAACGTCCGAAAGTTTCAACCTGGTAAGGCAGCTGGGCGACGGAAGCATGAAAACGGGCGTGCCTTCTTTTTCAATCGGGGTAGTTGATGTGCGGGATTTGGCGGAAGCACATTATATGGCCGGGTTCAAACCCGAAGCCAATGGCAGGAACATTATTTCGGCAGAAAATTCCGATTTCTTTACCCTGGCTTCCTTTCTCCGAAAGAAGTTTGGCAATGCCTATCCTTTTCCCACAAGGACAATCCCGAAATTTCTGGTATGGCTCATAGCCCCGTCAGCCGGTTTCAAACGAAAAATGATCTGGCAGAATGTGGGTTATCCCTGGCGGGTTGACAATAGCAAAAGTATCAGGGAACTGGGAATGAAATACCGGCCCATCGAAGGATCCATGGTGGATTTCTTTCAGCAGATGATCGATAATAATGTTTTTACGTCTGCAAAAAAGTGATTTTGTTATTAACTTTTCCTGGTTTCTGTATTACCTTTACACCATAATCCGGATTAAGCAATAAAACTTTATCCGACTTGAATATGAAAGCACTTCTGAAATTTATCGTGTTTTTGCTGATGGTTTTACCCATGGCAGGCGTTGCAGAAACAAAGGAAATTCCTTTTACTCTTGATGACCGTGACAGGATCATCAGGACGGAACAAAAGGTTGAGTCTGTTAAAACAGAAATGAATGCCAGGTTTGACCAGCTCTTCAGTTTTTTATGGGCGATCGTCGGAATATTCACAACCATGATGGTAAGTGTATTTGGCTTCGCATTTTGGGATCGGAAACTTTCTATGGCTCCCGTAAAAAGGGAGAACCTGAAAACACTCAATGCACTTCGCGATTACGCCGAGCACCAGCCGAAACTAAGGGAAATTCTCAAAAACGCGGGGTTAATGTGACCCTACACTGAATGTTCTATCAGTCTTTTTGCAAATGGTTTTCACCACATCCCTGGCTGATTTTATCGCAACCGGCAAACCCCCGCCGGGGATGGTCCATTGGCCGGTAAAATAAAAATCTTTCAGCCCGGGCAGTTCGGTTTTTACAGGTGATTGGGCAATGATGTTTTTTCCGGGAAGCCATCCCTGCACGCTCCCTTTCCAGTTGTTAGTATATCGTTGAAATGTGGCAGGCGTGGCAATGTCGATTACTTCGGTTTTATCCTTCAGTCCGCCAAGCCTGCAATTGGCTTGTTCAATGATCTGTTGCGCAAAATTCTGTTTTACAACATTATACTGTGCTAAATCTTCATTGCGGAGCTTGATCCAGTAATCGGCATTCAGGGTGTAAAAGCTGAAGGATATCACGGTTTTCCCCTCGGGAGCATGGGTGGGATCGTAGTTGTTTATATGCATCTCCATCCGGTCATACCGGGTGCCATCGGGTGATACCAGCGTATGTGTCATGGGAAAACGCTGAAAATGGGGGTGATCTGCAAATGATGCGGCCACACCCAGTGAAACCATGAATACAGAATAATATACCTTTAATTTTTCCTGCCTGTGAAGTTGAAGGATGGTGGCATCGGTGTATTTTCCTTCCAGGGCCCTGAACAGGGTGAAATTCCAGTCAGCTGCTGAAATGGTTATGTCAGAAGGTATTAATTCACCGGATGTCAGGCGTAATCCTGAAGCCCGGTGATTGGTAACTTCGATTTTTGCAACCTCACACTGGTACCTGATCTTTCCGCCCAGTTCAAGATATTTTCGCTCAATACTTCCGACAAAGCCGGCAGATCCTCCAACGGGGTATCCTGTTCCATTCAGATCACTGAACGCCAGTGGCATCGTGACGATCAGCAGCGGTTGTTCCTCCCCGTCGAACAGGAGCCTGAAAGCCTCCTTTAAAAATGGATTCCTGAGTTTCTCAGCAAACGTAAAATTTGTCTCCTTTTTAACCTGGTTCAGGAACAAGAGTAACGGAAGGTATTTGATGTAATTAACTTTCCTGTACCATGGCAGCAGTTGTGGAACTTCCCTGATCATGGGAGGAATTTCAAACGACTGAATCCTGCGCATGGTGTGGATGAATTCGCCAATCACTGCCTCATCTTCAGGTGCAATTGAACGCATGTATTTTTCAAGCCGGTCGAGGTTGGTGTACAGGTGAAAAACCTTATTTCCCAGGATATCAGTATGGTCTTTGACTTCAATCTCCATACGTACTTCATGATTGATAAACCGGATGGCGTTCATGTCAGTTAATTCCGACCACAGCAGATAAAACGGATTGCTTTCGCCAGATCCGAGCAACCACTGAAACCCGCTTTCAAATGTATACCCATTCCGCTGCCAGCTGGTGCAAAGCCCTCCAAACGTTGAATGACGCTCGAAAATAGTCGTCTCAAACCCATTCATCTGCAAATAACACCCTGCCGACAACCCCGCCACCCCTGCCCCAATAATATTTACTTTCATCCCGTAAAGATACATAAATCACCTTCTTCCAAAAAATCACACTTCAAATCTCAGATTTCAGATTTCACATTTCAGATATCACATTTCACATCTCATATGTTACCCATTCTACGTCACACGCGTTAATATTTATCGTATCTTTGCAAACCATTTCAAACACCCATTCTAACAATATAACATGCAGGATATCAGAAATATCGCAATCATTGCCCACGTCGACCACGGAAAAACAACCCTCGTTGACCGTATTCTCCACCAGGTGCGGCTTTTCCGCGACAACCAGGAAATGGGAGAATTGATCCTCGATTCCAACGACCTGGAGCGTGAGCGTGGCATCACTATTTTATCAAAAAATGTCTCTGTCAGATATAAAGGAATAAAAATCAACATCATCGATACCCCCGGCCACAGCGACTTCGGCGGTGAGGTAGAACGCGTGCTCAATATGGCCGATGGCGTGCTGATCCTGGTTGATGCTTTCGAAGGCCCCATGCCCCAAACCCGTTTTGTACTTCAGAAAGCACTGGAACTTGGTAAAAAGCCCATCGTGGTGATCAACAAGGTGGATAAACCAAACTGCTCGCCCGACGAAGTGCATGAGGCCATGTTCGACCTGATGTTCAGCCTCGATGCCAGCGAAGACCAGCTTAATTTTCCCACGGTGTACGGCTCCTCAAAACATGGCTGGATGTCGGACGATTGGCGCAATGAAACCACCGATGTAAGTTACCTTCTTGACCAGATCGTTGAACACATCCCTGCCCCCCAGCAGTTGCCCGGAACGCTTCAAATGCAGATAAGTTCGCTCGATTATTCCTCCTACGTGGGCAGAATTGCCGTAGGCCGCATCACCCGGGGTTCGGTGAAAGCCGGCATGCCGATTTCACTGGTGAAAAATGACCGGACAGTCGTAAAATCTGTTGTAAAAGAGTTGTATCTGTTTGAAGGACTCAGCAAAGAAAAAGTTAAAACGGAAGTGTTTGCCGGCGAGATTTGTGCCATTCTTGGTCCCGAGAATTTTGACATCGGCGACACCATTTCCGATTTTGAGAGCCCCGAAGGAATGTCACCCATCAGCGTGGATGAGCCTACGATGAGCATGCTCTTTACCATTAATAACTCGCCTTTTGCAGGCAAAGAGGGAACTTTCGTCACCTCCCGCCATATCCGTGAAAGGCTTTTTAAAGAAACCGAGAAAAACCTGGCGCTTCGGGTAGAAGAGATGGATTCGCCCGACCGGTTCCAGGTGTTTGGCCGTGGAATCCTTCACCTGGCGATCCTGGTGGAGACCATGCGCCGCGAAGGATATGAATTTCAGCTGGGTCAGCCGCAGATTCTTACCAGGGAAGTAGATGGCCAGCGGTGTGAACCGGTTGAACTGCTGAAAGTTCAGGTTCCGGAAGCATTTGCAGGAAAAGTTATAGAACTGGTAAGCCGCCGCAAAGGCGACATGACCCACATGGAACATAAACGGGATCGGGTTATTCTCGAATTCGATATTCCGGCCCGGGGCTTGATCGGGTTACGCAACCCGGTGTTAACGGCAACCGAAGGGGAAGCGGTGATGGCGCATCGTTTCAAATCATATCAACCCTGGAAGGGGGACCTGCCCGGCCGCAACAATGGCTCGCTGATCTCCATGTACACCGGACTGGCCATTACCTATGCCATTGATAAATTGCAGGACCGGGGCAAGTTTTTTATCGAACCTTTTGAAGATGTATACAATGGGCAGGTAATCGGAGAGAGCACCCGCAGCGACGATATCGTGATCAATGTGAACAAGACCAAGAAACTCTCTAATGTGCGTGCATCGGGTTCCGATGACAAAGCCGTAATTTATCCGGCCACGAAATTTTCGCTGGAAGAGGCTATGGAATACATCAAGGGCGATGAATATGTGGAGGTTACACCGAAATCAATTCGTCTGCGTAAGATTTTACTTGATGAGATTGACCGGAAGCGGAGCAGCAAACAGGTTTAGGCAGCGCTTCGTAAACTAATTCAGCAATATCTTTTACAATCACCGGAGATTGCTTTTCAAACGTTTTCTTGCACAGGGGACAGGCCGTGGCCAGGATATCCGGTTGGTTCTTCAACAGCAGGGTCATGGCACCTGCCGTCATGGCATTGCGCTGATCCTGTGTTGCTTCAAATATCCCCAAACTTCCTCCGCAGCAAACGGCTTTGTTTGCTTCCTGCTCTGAAGGGATGAGTTTGGCAATTTTACCAATTAATTCACGGGGTGCTTCATACACTCCCGAACCGCGTCCAAGGTCACAAGGATCATGATAGGCAATTTTTCCGAAGCCTCCCTCCAAATGTACTTTACCTGTTTTTACCAGGTTGAGAATGAATTGCGTATGGTGCTGGATACGAATGGGAAGATTGTACTCTTCTTTGAAAACCCGGTAACAAATGGGGCAGGAAGTAACCAGTAATTTAGCCCGGGTGAGCCTTATCAGTTGTTTATTGTGGTCGATCAGTTCATTTGCCTGCCGGTCTTTGCCTGCAATCTTTAGCGGACGGCCACAGCAAACACTGCTTTCCTGATCGAGGTGGACATATGAAATTCCCGCATGTTCCATTATTCCCTTCATGGCCCGGATGATGGAAGGGGTAAGGTGCGACATGCAACCGGCGAAATAGACCACCTCTGCCAGGTTGACCGGGATCCCCTGGAATGAGGCAGAAGAGAGAAAGCTGAAGTCGGCAGCCTGGCTGGAAACCAGTTCCCTTCGTTTGATCAGGCGCAGCGAGTCAGTGTTGATGCCGACCGGGCACGCCTCCTGACAGCGCCCGCACACCAGGCACTTTCTTGAAATCTCTTCAGGAACGTACTTTTCACGCACGTTCCTGATAAAATATACAGCCTGGGAATCGTGAATACCTGCTTCGTTGAGTTGGCAAACATCAAGGCATACACCGCATCTCGAACAGGAATGCACTTCAGTGTCTGAGAAACTCGAATACCATTTACGAGGCTGAATTCCAAAGTGCCTGAAAAATATCAGCAGAATCTCCGACGGAATGTGCATATACCGGGAGTAGGGAAGGGTGATGAAAAAAATGCCCAGTACAAGTGAGTACCCCCACCATAAGGCATAGGCAGTAAAATCTTGCCGCACAGGGAAGATCCATAACAGGAAATTGCCCAGGGGCTGTGTTATAAAACCGCCGCCACTTCCATAATAGCCGGCAGTATAACTTTCGGCCAGCAACCGCATCGGGAAAATCAGCCAGAGGCAAGCCAGTGAAATAAAATCGGTGAGCTGGAATTCCGTGGTTCGTTTCATTCCAAACCAGGCTGATTTTTGTCTTTTGACAAGCGCGAGGCCCAGACCGCTTAAAACAAAAAGAAGCAGGAAGTCCATGAAAAAACGAAAAAAACCAGGAACTGAGAATACTTCGAAAAAAATCACCAGTTTGTCATGAATGAAAAATTTCAGAAAAATCGGATAATACGGGGCATTCAAATGGGTGCCGCTGTAAAACCGGCTTTCAATGTTGCCCAGCACAATCAGCAAAAACCACCCCAGGGCAAAGCTCATATGCATGTAGCCAAGGAGCGGGTTTTGTTTCCACATTCGCCTGTGGATCAGCCCTTCAAGAAAAACCTCTTTGAGAGCCGATAAAATCTTCCCGGGATGGCGGATCCCGTCCATAAACCTTACTTTGTCGATTGCCGGCAATGCCTTTATCCACCTGTACCAGCTTTTACCAATAACCGCAACCAGGTATATCAACCCGAGAAAGAAAGGAAGAACGAACAGGTTAAAATTGATCATCCCAAAAGCTCAATGGCCCGGTTAATGGTTAATATTACATTGCGGAGGTTCACCCCCCGTGGACAAACCAGCTGACATTTTCCACAAAACATGCATTTACTTATTTCATTTTTCAAATGTTTTGTTTCTCCGCGCCTTATAAACGTGTGCAGCCGCCTGATGTTGAATTCGGTAAAATGACCCGTTGAACAGGTTGCCGTACAACTTCCGCAACCGATACACAGCTTGACCGAAGGTTCCTTCACCACAAGATAGTCAGCAATACGCATGTCATTCCTGTCAAAATCAATCGACTCATCCCTCAAAATCCTATATCCAAAATCCTTCGCCATTTCGCTACCTCGCTATTTC
>CAZVNF010000082.1:0-16481 GCA_964628215.1 uncultured Draconibacterium sp. | reverse complement strand
AGAACCTCCGGAATTACCTGATGGCCGGAGGTTTTTTGCACATCGACGACAATTATGGCATGGATAAATATATCCGGCCCCAGTTGAAAAGAGTCTTTCCGGAACTGGAATTACTGGAGCTTCCTTTTGACCATCCGATCTATCACCAGAAGTACAATTTTCAAAACGGGTTGCCCAAGATCCATGAACACGATGCAAAACCACCCCAGGGATTCGGGCTGCTTTATGAAGGCAGACTTGTTGTTTTTTACACACTCGAATGTGACCTCGGCGACGGATGGGAAGATCCTTCGGTTCATGGCGATTCTGACCCAACAAGACAAAAAGCGCTGCAAATGGGTGCAAATATCCTGCAGTATGTATTTACAACCAAACAGTGAAAATGCGTTGATTATTAACGAATTTACGGGCCTGATATTGGTCTGTAACTGATTATTTGCGTAACTTTGCGGTATAGATTATAGTTATCCTGAAAATTAAACCACCTCTCACTCATGAAAAAAAGCTATTACCTTCTGATGACCGGAATGCTGTTGTTTGCGGCTACCTTCACGCTCTTTGCACAAAATAATAAAAGTATTTTCCCACCCAACTACCAGGTCGACACCCGTATTGACAACATGGGTTACTGGCGTAAATGTGCCGAGGCAGGACTGGTTCCTGTTGAGCCATACACGCAGATACCGGCAGCCCGCTATACTGGCAGTAAAGTGCTGCTGCGCGGGGTTTCCGTGATCGATTCGCCCGATGTTCTGGTTACCACCGAACCCTCCAATTCAACCCAGAGTGAAAATTCGATTGTGATAGATCCGAATAATAAAAACAATTTACTGAATTCCAACAACTCCACACCCCAGCCAAGCAATGGCACCGTAAAAGGAGCCGATGCTCTTAAAACAGCGGATGGTGCGGCAACCTGGTCGGGAAGCGTGGAAGGTGCCGGGGGTTCCAACTCCGGAGACCCGGCTGCGGTAATTGACCTGAATGGCCGCTGGTATATCGGATACATTGACAACGCCAGTGGTCAAAGTGTTTCTTATTCCGACAACCAGGGCGCTACCTGGACCGTAAGCAAAGTGGCAACCGGAACTTCATTCAATATGCTCGACAAGAACCACCTGTGGGTCGACATCAGTCCGTCAAGCCCTTACAAAGGTTATCTTTACGATGGCTGGATGGTGAATAATAATATTTTGGTTTCGCGGTCTGTCACAAGCGGAGCCACCTGGTCAACCTCGGTGAACATCAGTGCTGCAACCAATGCCGGAAGCCACAACCAGGGCATCAACTTCAAATGCGGCCCGGATGGAGAAGTTTATGCAGCATGGTCAGTATACGACAGCTGGCCCAGCGATGAAAAAGCCATCGGATTTAACACATCGCTCGATGGCGGAGCTACCTGGGGAACAGCGGTTCGTGCCCTCAATAACATCAAAGGAATCCGCAATGTGGGAAGTGTACCTCAAAATATGCGTACCAACTCCTTTCCATCCATGGCGGTTGATTTAAGCAACAGCCCCCACCGTGGAAACATCTATATAGTATGGACAAACAAAGGCTATCCCGGCATTAATAACAGCACAGGAACGTCTGTATATATGATCAAATCATCGGACAAAGGTGCCACATGGTCCCCGGCAAAGATTATCAATTCCGACTCTACCGCCGGAAAACACCATTACCTCCCATGGATAACCTGTGATCAGGCCACCGGGTACGTCAGCCTTGTTTTTTATGACAACCGCAACTGCGGAAATACGGAGGCCGAAGCCTGGATGGCCTATTCCACGGATGGAGGCGAAACGTTTGAAGATCTGAAAGTAAGTGATGTAGCATTTACCCCTTCAGCCATCCCCATGATGGCCTCAAAATACATGGGAGATTACCTTGCCATTGCCGCTTACGATGGAAAGACATTTCCCTGCTGGACAGATACCCGTTCCGGACACTGCCTCACCTACGTTTCACCTATTGACATCCTGATTCCCCAGGCCTCCATCACCAATACGGGTAATGTATTGAACGACACTACTTTTGGGAATTCCAACGGACTTATGGACTACGGTGAAACTGAACTCATCGGCCTCAAAATGAAGAACACCGGGAATGGCGTGGCAGATGACGTTTCTGTTCAACTCTCCTGCGATAATCCGTATATCACCATGCTCGATTCAATCAAAGTTTATGGCCATTTTGAGGTTGACCAGGAAAAATTCATCCCCAACGGATTCAAATTCAAAGTCAGTGACTCTATACCGAACAATGTCCCCGTGATATTTACAGTCAAAGCGACCGACCAGAATGACAGCATTACCTGGAGTACCTTCCAGATCATATCCCGTGCGCCCGATGTTAGCATTATTTCCATGGAAATCAACGACATGCCTCCCATGGGAAATATGAATGGCCGCCTCGACCCGGGTGAAGAAGCCACGATAATAATCACTACCAAAAACAATGGCATCTGGGATGCTGAAAATGTGGTAAGCACGCTCTCCTCCATGAACCCGTATGTTTCGGTTTTACTGTCGTCGCATGATATTGGCACACTGCATGCGGGTGAAACCGTTTTTGCCACTTTCTCTGTCAAGGTAAACAGCGGTGCCGCAATCGGATCAGCAGCCCAGCTTTACAACAAAGCCACTTCAAAATATCGTGTTACCGATAGAATATTCAATGCCAAAATCGGACTGATTGTAGAAGATTGGGAGACAGGGAATTTCAGCAAATTCCCCTGGCAGTTCACCGACCCTTCAAAACCCTGGACCATTGACCCGGCAATTAAATACGAAGGCAATTATTCCGCCAGATCCGGGGTTATTACCGACAACGAATCCACGGGCCTTTTTATTCAGTATAATGTCTCCATGAACGACAGCATTTCGTTTTTCCGACGCATTTCGAGCCAGCCGATCAAAGACGTTCTGAAGTTTTACATCGATGACGCTGTTGTTGGCCTGTGGTCAAATTTTACCGACACCACCTTTAAACGTTATGCTTTCCCGGTAATGGCAGGTCCCCATACCTTTAAATGGGTGTATGAAAAAAATAGCACCACCTCTTTGGGTTTGGATGCCGCATGGGCCGATTTCATTGTATTTCCTCCTCAATACCGAACCACTGCTTCGGCCGGAGATGATGCAGATGTATGTGCCGGAAACTCGTATCAGTTGCAGGGTATGGCCGACAGCTATGACTCAGTGCGCTGGACCACCAATGGTACCGGCCAGTTTAGTGATGCCACCATACTGAATCCGGTGTATATTCCGAGTGCCCAGGATATTATTGACGGGATGGTAAACCTTACACTTACCGCTTATGGAATTAACAGCGTTGATAACAACTCCATGATGCTCATGATTTGGTCGTCGCCAACGGCTTCAGCCGGAGGAAACAGTTCTGTTTGCAAGGGCCAGACCTATCCTCTGTCCGCAGCCGCAGCCAGTTCCTATCTTCTTATCAGCTGGAAATCAAGAGGTGACGGCATTTTTGACACACCTTCCATTCTCCATCCAACTTATACTCCGGGTCCTCAGGACATGATAAACGGATCTGTTAACCTGGTTTTATATGTGATCGGTTCAGTTGCCTGCCCCATAGCCGCAGACAGTCTCGTGCTTGCCATTCATTCAATTCCACAGGTCAACCTGGGAAAAGACACGATGACCTGTGCCAACCTGGCTATTGAACTGAACGCCACCCACCCTGAAGCTTCAGGGTATTTATGGCTGCCTTCCAACAAAACCACCCCCACCATCATGGTCGATTCAACCGGTATCGGCCTGCATTCAGCGCAGGTAAAAGTGCTGGTTACCGATAACAACGGGTGTGTAGGTACAGATTCTGTGATGGTTTCCTTTAAAATCTGCGGCGGAATTGACGAACTTGCCGGAATTAAAGTTCAGGTATTTCCCAATCCCAGCAATGGCCTTTTCACCCTGGAAATAAATACTCAGAAGCAAGAGACACTTGACATTGCAATCATCTCTCCAACAGGTGAAACAGTGTATTCGAACCCGGGAGTCAGGGTATCCGGCTTTGGTACCGAGAAAATCGATGTCAGCCGTTTACCCCAGGGAACCTATCTTTTACAGGTTTCCAACAGGTCAGGAAAAATGTTGATAAAAACTGTGATTCAAAAATAAAGCAATCTTCTGTTTTGAAAGCCCGGCTGATTCCCGGGCTTTTTTTTTGGTTATAAAAATTATCTTTACCTTGCAGTGGTCTGAATTAAAACTGATCCCATGAAAAAGATATTCTTCCTTTCAGGAGTTGTTTCGCTGTTCCTGATGATTTCATGTTATCATGCAGGAGAATCCGACTTAATATTGCTGGGTTCTGACTGGAAATTTAAAACAGGTGACGATCCTGCATGGGCTGCTCCCGCGTTTGATGATAAATTATGGGGAACCATTGATCCCCGCAAAACCTGGGAAGGCCAGGGATTCAAAGGATATAACGGATTCGCCTGGTACCGTTGCAAATGCCTGATCCGCTCCTCCCTCCGGGACCAGGGCAATGCCTCCGACAGTTTAAAAATCCTTCTGGGCAAAATCGATGACTGTGACCAGGTATTTCTGAACGGAGAACTGATTGGTGAGAATGGAAAGACCATGACCACACAACCACAGAACCCTGACGGATTTATCAAAGCGGAAGGTATCTGGAATGTTGAACGACGCTATATGCTTGCATCAAATGATCCGCGCATTCACTGGGATAAGGAAAACCTTATCGCAGTAAGATGCTATGACCATGGAGGTGCCGGGGGAATGTTCAGCAAGCCTTTTGAAATTTCAGTGACCGGGTTGCGCGACCATCTGAAACTGGATTTTGCATCTACGGCATTTGTTTTTAGTGGCGACACCATGATTACAAAAAGTTTTTCGGTGACCAACCTCACCGGAACACAGCCAATAAAAGGAGAACTGATGGTGGAAGCCATTCAATGCGATAATGCCATTCGTATCTATGCGAAACGCACTGTTATTGACCTGGCACCAAAAATGAAGGCTGAACTATCCGCTATATTCAGAAATAGCACATCAGAACCTGCGGTATTGCGTGTTACTTTTATTGAAGCAGGTTCCCGGAAAAGGTTGATTGAAGAGGTTGAAATCCCCTATATCCTCACACCTGAAGCACCTGTTACCCCCAGGATTAATGGTTCAAAGATATTTGGCGTAAGGCCATGGTCACCCTTTCTTTATAAAGTTGCTGCCACGGGCCAATCCCCTTTAAAATATAGCGCCGGCGACATGCCGGAAGGACTTTCCATCAATCCCGAAACAGGACTGATCACAGGTTCCCTCAAAAAGAAAGGCGAATATGTGGTAAAGCTTACCGTTGAAAACCAATATGGATATGCTGAACGTGACCTCCGCATCGTGGTTGGCGATGTAATTTCACTAACCCCGCCCATGGGATGGAACAGCTGGAACTGCTGGGGATTGAGTGTAAGTGATAAAAAAGTCAGGCAATCGGCTGATGCCATGAAATCAAGCGGGCTCGCCGACCATGGGTGGAGTTACATCAACATCGATGACGGATGGGAAGATACCCATGATAAAAATGGCAATATTCTCACGAATTATAAATTTCCAAATATGCCGGCGCTATGCGGCTATGTTCATTCGCTGGGATTGAAAATTGGTATTTACTCATCTCCCGGCACACAAACCTGCGGAGGTTATGAGGGCAGCTACGGCTTTGAAGCAAAGGATGCGATGAATTATGCCAGCTGGGGAATAGATTACCTGAAGTATGACTGGTGCTCCTACGGGAACATTGCGCCTGACCCGACTCCTGAACAGTTGAAAAAACCTTACAAAGAGATGAAGCACGCCCTTCGCAAGGCCAACAGGGATATCCATTACAGTTTGTGCCAGTATGGAATGGGCGACGTATGGACATGGGGTGCGGAAGTGGATGGAAATTCATGGCGCACAACCGGGGATATCGAAGACACCTGGGAAAGCATGTCAACAATTGGATTCAGCCAGGGAAAATGCTCCCCATTCTCGGCACCGGGCCGCTGGAACGACCCTGACATGCTCGTTGTTGGCATGGTGGGCTGGGGCCCTGCATTGCACAATACCAGGCTTACACCAAGTGAACAATACACCCATATAACCCTGTGGAGCCTGCTGGCAGCACCCCTGCTGATTGGATGTGATCTTGACCGGCTGGATGCGTTCACACTGAACCTGCTTACCAACGATGAGGTACTTGCTGTTAACCAGGACCCGCTAGGCAAACAAGCCGTTCAGATATACAAGACTGATGAATATGAAGTTTGGGCGCGCGACCTTGAAGACGGCAGCAAGGCAGTGGGACTTTTCAATAAAACGGAAAAGCCGCTGTATGTTCCTGCAGAGATGAAAGATCTTCAGCTTGACGGAAAATGGAACATGCGTGATTTATGGGCACAATCAGACCTTGGCAAGGTACGTGGTCACTTTGAAATGAAAACCAGGCCTCATGGTGCGAGAATGGTTCTTTTGAGAAAACAGTAAAACGAAAGAAGTCGAAGAAAGCAAGCGTTCTATTCTACCGATTTAATTGCGAATTCGAGTGCAGTTTTAATCATTTCAGCCGGCGGGGGTGCAATAAACCCTTTTTCCGTCAATGCGCGGGTAAGTCCGCGGGCATGCTCAATATCCTTTTTGGCCTTCTGAAAAGCCTCTTCCCAGGTCATATGGATACGGGCCACACCATCTTTGATTGCCTGCATGGCCACATCGGCAGCTTCATGAGGAAACACAGATGCTTCTTCCATATTGGGAACGATATCGTTTACATGGATTCCCCGTTTTTCAGCGTAGTCTGCCAATGAATGAGCGGCTGCGATGGCCATGGTGTCTGTAATTTTCCTGGCCCTCACCATCAGGGCTCCCTTAAGTATCCCCGGGAACCCAATCGAATTGTTCACCTGGTTCGGAAAATCGCCGCGACCTGTCGCCACGATATAGGCGCCCTCTTCCTTTGCCGCATATGGATAGATTTCAGGTACCGGGTTGGCGCAGCAAAAAACGATGGATTTTTCAGCCATACTTTTTATCCATGGGCGCTTGATCACATCGGGGCCCGGAGTTGACAAAGAGATGAGCACATCTGCATTCTCCATGGCCTCTCCAATGGTAGGAATCTTGCCGGGATTTGTTGACTGGCAAAGTTCCCATTTGCGGTAAAAACGTGAATCTGCTTTAATATCTTCGCGATCGGTATGGAGTGAACCCTTGGTATCGAAAAGCACCATTTTCAGAGGATCAGCGCCATCGGTTATGAGCAGGCGGGCTATGGTGGTATTGGATGCACCGGCCCCGTTCAGGACAATCCGCACATCACCGAGTTTTTTCCCGGCAAGTTTAAGTGCATTGATCACCCCTGCCAGTGTAACGCAGGCAGTACCCTGGGCATCATCGTGCCAAACAGGGATATCGCATTCTTCTCTCAGTACATCCAGCACCCGGTAGCAATTTGGCTGGGAAATATCCTCCAGGTTCACCGCGCCAAAACTTGGCTGAAGCATCTTTACAAATTCGATGATCTTCTCCGGATCGTTTTTCCCGTCTTTTCCTTTGCTGTCGATACATAAGGCTACCGCATCAACCCCTCCCAGGTATTTCATCAGAAAAGCTTTGCCTTCCATCACTCCAAGCCCTCCTGAAGGGGTACAATCCCCATCGCCGAGCACACGGGTAGAATCACTCACCACCGCCACCAGGTTACCCCTGTTCGAATAGTCAAAGGAGGTATCATTGTTGTCACGAATGTCGGTGGACACCTTTGAAACTCCGGGCGTGTACCAAACATTAAACCAGTTAAACCCGACAACCGGGGCCTTTGGTACTGTTTGAATTTTACCCTGGTAAAAACGGTGCGCATCCTGCGCGAGTTTCTTCAGGAAAACAGTCTTTGCTTTTGCAAGTTGTTCCGGCGTAAAGGAGGACGGGAAAGCCTCTTCGAGGTTCTCGAGGGTCAGGGAAAGTTCTTTCATGAGTGCTTTTTTTTGTAAAGTTATAGAATTAAAATTACCACAACCAATTGGACACGATAAAAAAACAGCCATTTTGAGATAATTTTAATATTTATTGTAAATTCGCATTGGTTATTCATCCTAATATTAATTAATTATGTCAACAGGTAAAGTAAAATTCTTCAATGAGAGAAAAGGTTTTGGTTTCATCTTGGATGATGAGAGCCAGCAGGACGTTTTTGTTCACGTAAGCGGTTTGGTGGATAAAATACGGGAAAATGATCAGGTTTCTTTTGATCTGACCGAAGACAATCGCGGAAAAAAAGCTATTAACGTTAGACGGGACTAACAAGGCACATTTGCATGAAGCAAAAAAGAGCGAAATTGGGAACTTCGCTCTTTTTTTATTCCATTAACCCGGGGAGTTATTTATTCAGCATCACCGGCATTACCAGCATCAGAATATCCTCATCCTTGTTTTCATTGTTGAGCGGGGTTAAAATACCTGCCCTGTTCGGAGCGGACATTTCAAGGCTGATTTCCTCCGTTTCAATATTATTCAGCATTTCCAGGAGGAATTTTGAGTTAAACCCAATTTCCATGTCTTCACCATTGTATGAACAGTTCAAACGTTCCTTGGCTTCATTGGAAAAATCGATATCCTCGGCACTCAGGATCAATTCCTGTCCCGAAACTTTAAACCGGATCTGGTGTGTGGATTGGTTGGCAAATATTGAAACACGCCGGATGGTTGTAAGCAGGGCATGACGGTCGATGGTCAGCCTGTTTGGGTTTTCCTTTGGAATAACTGCATCGTAATTGGGGTATTTACCATCAATCAACCTGCAGATAAGATGAATATTTGAAAAAGAGAAAAATGCATTTGTCTTATTGTATTCAATAGTAACAGGCACTTCCTGGCTTGATAAAATATTCTTCAGCAGGTTCATCGGTTTCTTGGGGAGGATAAAGGAGGCTGAATCGGCCGATTTCAGGTCAGTCCTTTTATACTTCACCAGTTTATGGGCATCGGTAGCAACGAAAGTGACATCATCGGGAGACAGCTCGCAAAACACACCCGAAAGCACCATCCGCAACTCATCATTTCCGGTGGCAAAAAGTGTTTTATTGATGGCCTGGGATAATAAACGGGAATCAATGGTGATGGCGGTTGTATCCTCCAGCATGGGCGTATGGGGGTACTCATCACTTTTGTGGCCCGACAGTTTATATTTTCCTTCACCGGCTGAAATTTCAATCATAAGGGTATCGGGGTCAATGGAGAAAGCAACCGGAATATCGGGAAATGTTTTCAGGGTTTCGACCAGAATCTTAGCTGGAATCGCAATGCTTCCGCTCTCTTCCGACATGTCGGGCCTGATCGTCACGCGCATGGTCGTTTCCAGGTCGGAGGAGGTAATGGTTATAGAATCGTCTTTGAGTTCAAAAAGAAAATCATCGAGGATGGGCAAGGTATTGTTGGTGTTGATCACACCCAGGATGGACTGAAGGTTTTTGAGCAATAATGTACTGGAGATAATGAATTTCATGGTTGTTTGTTTTATTAAAATTGTTCCAAATATACGATAAAAAAATGGAGTGTATTATTTTTCATTTTGTCAAATCGGCACATCCCCGGAGTTAAGGTGCAGGGGTGCTCTTCTTTCTCCTGAAGTCAAATTTTCTTTCCTCCCCTTTCAACAGCCGCTGAATGTTCTTCCTGTGAGTAGCCGGAATGAATACCGCTACAACCAGGGAAAGTCCGATTAAGCCGGGATGACGGACCCCGATGATAAAAAAAACCACCAGGGGAAAAGCGATCGAAGCGATGATGGAAGCAAGTGACACATAATGTGTTACGGCAAGAACAAGAATAAAAACGACCAGCACCAGGAGAATGGCCAACGGGAAAAGTGAAATGCCAACACCCGCAATGGTGCCAACTCCCTTTCCGCCTTTAAACCCGGCATAAACAGGAAAAACATGACCAAGCACCGCAGCCAGTGCCATTCCGATCCTGACATAAATCATCAGTTCCTGGCTCAATCCGGGAACCGGAAGCCAAACAGCAAGTTGCACGGCAAGCCATCCTTTGAACACATCGAACAGGAGCACGGGAATACCCGCCTTGTAGCCCAGCACCCTGATAACATTGGTTGCTCCCGCGTTTCCACTTCCATGTTGCCTCACGTCAATACCATACAGCATTTTACCGATCCAAACGGCAGAAGGTATAGAACCTAACAGGTATGCTGCGACGACTTCAAGCAGGATATATATAACCGTCATCCGTTGGAGATTTAGTAAAAACCAGTTTCAAGGTGCAAAGTAATAAAAAAAAAGGGTAACTATTCGGATTCTTCTGACTGAAATTTCCGCAGGAAGTCGCGTTTTTTACGCTCGGTGGCTACTGTGTTGATAAATCCCTTTGCCAGGCTCTTCAATCGTTTTTGCTCAGTACCCGATTGGGCATCCTCTCGAACAATATCATTGAATGTCAGATCAGATGAACTTGCTGCAAGTGTATTTCCGCGGCAGTTGAAGAAAAACCAGTCATTGGGAGATAACTCCAGGTAGATGGTGACCTCGTCGCCACCTGTGCGTTTTTTGCTGAATTCAATGATCCCTTTGGCATACCGGTTTATCTGGTTTTTCCCGACACTGGCAATCCCTATGTCGCCATACGACACATAAGACTTTGTAACCGAATCCCATTTCATTGAAACATCCGCAAAAAATATCGTTCTTTCAAGCGGTTCCGGGAATTTCTTATATTTCCCCAGGAGGGAGTGCTCATTTTTCAAACGTTCGAATTCCGGCTTCTCAAGCATCGCTTCCATCGCCATGGCATACGGTGTATTCATCAGCTTAACCCCTGGCATATTCACCGATTCCAGTTGAGTACTGAACCTCTGTAACCCGCGTTCGGAGAAGGGAACATTCAGAGTCATGGCGCTGTGCAGCCGGATGGAATCTGTGTAGATGAAATAGTCGAGATTTCCGTAATTTTCAATTTTCAAAGGCTCCGACTTCAGACTCAGGTTTATCCTGCCATCGCCGCGCACCATGCAACTGCCTGTGTTTAATGCAAGGTAATTCCCTTTGACTGAAAGGTCTTTCAGTTTTTCCGGTTTTGCGATGCGAAACTCACCTGCCGGGATGTTAAATTCAAGCAGGCCTTCTGCCGTGATCATGGTGGAATCGCTGAAACTAATTTTTCTTCTGAAAAATGAGGGTTTGATCCTGTCTTCTGTATTGAAAAACATCAGTCCGAGGTTCACAGGTTCCTTATCCGTGTTTTTCAAGGGGAAGACGATCGGTATCTGCACATGCCCGGGATCGATTGAACTCGTGAACCTTATCCATTCAGGTTTTTCGCTGAAGCAATCGGTTATGGGATGGAATCCCCCGTCGAAAAGGAGGTTCTTTTCATCTGCACGTAAGGCAAATGCTCCCATGAAGGCAAATTCCGGGCTGAGAACAAATCCGGCGGAATCGCTGATGGTTCCTTCTGCCACTGTCCTGAGTGCTGAATCCACCCTGATACGGTTGAAATGGATCTGTTCGCGCTCCCCATTGCGCTCCAGGTAATCGTAATCCCCGTAACCGGTATAGTTCTTCCGGGAGGCAATAGAGACCTCCGCATTGTAAAACTGGTGAAAGCGCGATTTTGTGTTGGCAATTACGACCGCACGTTTCAGGCTTTGCATCAGTGCGTCTTTTAATATCATCACCTTCCCCGAATCGGGATATATGGCCGCATCCGCAACTTTAATAATTTTCACATCCTGGGCATTAATCACGTTGGTGCGCAGGTTGTACCGTGCTTTTGCGGCAAAAAACTTAAGGGAATCCTGCAGCGGATGCATGGAAATGAATTCGGAACCGGTATAAGCCAGGTCAATATATTGCGCAAGACTCAGCGAATCAGGGAGCTGTTTTTTACTCTGCTCATTTGAAAGTAAAATCTCTTCGCTGTCGATGAGCCAGTCGAAACGGTCCATGGAACACATGTACTTATTTATCGGGAATTCCACCTTGGAAATACCCACATTCGATTTGAATTCCCCTTTGCGGTTGTCAAAGTCAAAATGGGTCTGGTAATTTTTCGTCGAGATGGTCAGATCAGCAAGGTCATACGATTTGATACGGAAATTGGCAATAAGCGCATCAAAAGCCCTGCGCTTGAATTTAAATCCCCTCGAATCCATTTCCGCATCTTTAATTCTCACCGTGCCATCCCCGCTAAGCAGCCCGGGTGTAAGGGACAGTCTGCCGCTGAAGGTTGACTGGTTGTTGTACATGGACATCTCTTTTCCCGTACTTGAAATCACCAGAGAATCTTTATAGGGGAGCCAGGATTCCCGCACTGAATCGCCATGAACTTCAGGGAATTCAACCGCACCGGTCACTTCGGCCATGGTAAAATTCTTCGCGAGGACTTTCATTGAATCAGGCAGGAAAATATAATCGGGAGATGAGGTGGTTGAATTCAGGTAACGCAGGGTTCCGCTTCCACGCAATCCTCTGTCGCTGAGGTCGATGCTTGCAACAAATGTTCCCTTGCCCCCATATACAGGAACGCCGGTGGTATCGGTGGTTTTTTCCAATCCGAGTGAATTATCGGGGCGGACTTTAAGCGGTTCTGTTATTTCCGGGAAAATTCCTGCAGTGGTAAGGGTACCGGTAAATTTTAAACTGTCGGTAGCCAGCACATCCATACTGTTAATTGTAAAGGGGTTGACCTCATAAAAAAAGTCTTCCTTCTTATACACTCCCTTTTGAATCGAGCCTTTGTTCCAGTTCACAAATGCGTTGTTCCTGTTCGTAAAGACGGGATATTGAGGCAACATCTTCAATCCCGATTTATTTCCGGGATCATCGATGAGCAGGTCGCCGCTCAGGTTTGTTATGGCTGTATTTACCTTTACCAGGGGATAGATGCCTTTTTTCGGATCGAATGTTTTACTGCGGACGTAAAACAACATGGAGTCGACCTGGGGCAGGTTAAGCTTGAATTTATCGTATTCAAAGGAACAATCCCGGGCGTAGAAATCAAACAGGCCTGCCTCAATCTTTCCGGTAAAAACGAAATCAAGGTCCTTTTTCATGATCACCTCTTCGTTCTTCGGGTAAACATGCACCTGCTGGGAATCACTGAGCACGATCATGCGCACCCCCTGCAGTTTAAGGTCAAACGAATCGAGGCTGAGCACCCCGTTGGCCGCGTCTTTTACAAATGAATTGAAATAGATCACATCGTAGTCGGCCTTACCTGCCTGTGCATTTACATAATCGGTTAATTTGTCTTTCACCCGGGCAACCTTGGTCTCGAAATTATAGACCAGAAAGCCCCGGTTAGCAAGGGTAAGCAACTGAACTTCTACCTGCTCGGCAGGTTTATTCATGTAATCGGTAAGCTCATCCAGTGTGAATTCCCTTGATTTATTTTTGGCGATAAAGGTGCTGATCAGGTTCAGCGGGTTGATCTCGTCGATCCCCTTCAGCCTGTCGTAACGGTGCAGTGAATAATAATTGCTCGACTCAAAAACCGCTTTGCTCTCTTTGGTAGGGCCTTTCATCATCTGGAAACTGATAACCGGTCCGCCGACAGTCCAATACAGTGCCTCGCAATAAATTTCAATGTTATGATAGGAATCAAACCACGGACTTACGGTGGTGATCCGCTCATCCTTGGTGAAGGAAACTTCCTTATTATTATCCAGGTATTTCAACTGCAATCCCGGATGAAAGATGGAGTCGTTCTCATAGTAAATTGTGATGGAAGCGCTTCCTGCGTTGATGCGGTCTTCACGGATAATAAAGGTTTTTGACCGCGCAATCACAAAATCCTTTCCGTCTTTTTTGAAAAAAAGGCTCGCCTCAGTCGATTCTCCTCCCGAACCAATTATGCGGCTTCCTTCCATGGCAAAACCGCCCAGGTAATCCACATTGTTGAACAACCGGGCGATGCCGATTGTTTTATTGTAAGAGTAAAACCTTGGATAGGAGGCCTTGTCTTCAGTAACATCAGCAAGCACCTTGTCCATGTAACGCCCGGTGATGGCACCCGGAAAATACTTCTTATGGATAAAACTGACTGAGTCTGCCGTGAATTTCGAAAACCGCATCTGGATATCATAGTGACTGAGGGTGGCATATATTTTAGCCGGGTCCTCCCCTGACCGTTTCCAGTTCACCGATCCATCCCGGCCCTTCCAGTGGTTTGTAAGCGGGTAATAAGTCCCCTGGGTACCATATATATTCAAACTGTCATCATTGGCATAACAAACAAGGTCTGACTTCTGAAATTCGATCACCGGTACGGTATCGAATTTAAAGCGGAACACGGCTTGATTGATTTTCCATCGAGTTGTAAGCGATTTATACACCAGGCTTTCTGCAAACAAGTTGGAAGTAGCGTCAAGAAATGAGGCAAATTTCCGGCTGTTCTTATCGATGATCAGCTTTTTCAGGATATCCGACCAGGGAATAAAATAGCCATCCGGCTGATGGCTGTTGACGAAGATGTTAAGGGCATTGATGTAATTAAAAAAATCAGGATACGGCCTGATTTTCTTTTTCACCATTTCATTGAACATCGCGTAGATGATCTTTTTATGTTCCGGACTGAACTTCTCCTGGTTCCACTTCTGTACAAAGTCCTCCATGTAAGGGGCGATGATTTTTTTTTCGTTGTCGGGCAGGTTAAAGAAAATGCCATTCAATTCACCCACGAATTTGGTGGAATCTCCTGAAAACCATACCTGTTTTTGTCCATGGGCAGCAACTGACGCAAAAACAAAAACACTGGCAACTATCGCTGTGAGAACATGCCGTACGAAGCGTTTAATCATTTTATAAATTTAGCTCCAACCCAATTATTATCTGATTTATGGCTCACATACTGCAGCCCGGCATTGGCCGAGGCAGCAATAATCTGATCAAGGTCCTGCTCATAAAAGCCACTCATAAGTAAAACCCCCTCCTCCCTGAGAAACCGTGCATACACCGGAATATCCTGCAGAAGTACATTGCGGTTGATGTTGGCGATAATGAGATCGAATTCAGGTTCCGGAATGTCGCCAGCCTCACCCTGGATTACAGTGACAGCAACAGCGTCGTTCTTTTCCATGTTGTCGACGGCGTTGGAATACGCCCAGTCGTCGTTATCAATGGCAATTACCTGTGCAGCCTTCATTTTATGCGCAAGAATTGCCAGAACTCCGGTGCCGCATCCCATGTCGAGAACCCGTTTTCCCTGTACATCCTCCATCATAAGGAGTTCCAGCATCAGGGAAGTCGTTTCATGGTGGGCGGTACCAAACGACATCCGCGGTTCGATCACGATCTCATAGGGCATCTCATCCAAAGGTGCATGAAACGGAGCTCTCACCCTGCATTTCCCGGCAATAACTACCGGTTCATAGGCACTCTCCCACAGGGCATTCCAGTTTTGCGCTTCGATTGTCTGAAATGCATAAATCAGCCCGTGGCCGGTGCAAACTTTTTGCAGGTACTCCTTAACCGCCGATTCGTCATACAAGTCGTTGCGCACGTATCCCTGGATACCCGATTCCGTCTCAGTAAAGCTCTCAAATCCCAGTTCGGCCAATTGGGCCATCACGATTTCGGGATCAAAGCCGGTGAAGTTGGTGATGGTCAGTTCGATATAATCCATGGTTAAAAAGAGGTTACAATTTGCAGGAATTCATCCGCTTTCAGCGAAGCGCCGCCAATCAAACCTCCATCCACATCAGGCTGGGCAAACAGTTCACGGGCATTTTTCCCGTTGCAGCTTCCACCGTAAAGAATGGTGGTTTCATTTGCAGTAACTCCGTCATATTTTGCGGCAACAAGGCTCCTGATAAAGGCATGCATTTCCTGGGCTTGTTCCTTGGTGGCGGTAACGCCTGTGCCAATGGCCCAAACCGGTTCGTAGGCAATCACCACATTCAGGAATGCCTCCATGGGAAGATGAAACAAGGCTTCCTCCACCTGTCGTTTCACCACGTCAAAATGCTGACCTGCTTCCCGTTCGGGCAACACCTCGCCGCAGCAGAATATCGGGCGGATATCATGTTTCAACAGGGAATCGACCTTGCGTTGCAGGAATTCATTCGTTTCATTGAAATACTTCCGCCTCTCGGAGTGGCCGATGATGCAGTACGACACATTCAGTTCTTTCAGCATCAGCGGACTGATTTCGCCTGTGAAAGCCCCTGAATCTTCAGGATAAATATTCTGTGCGCCAACTTTAAAATTGGATTCAAATGCCACATCCGTGGTCATTTCAAGGTATAAGGCCGGGGGACAAAGAACCACTTCCACATCCTTAAGATCAACCTCATCCAGTTCATCGGCAAGGTCTGTTATTAAAGTTTCAGCTTCGGAGAATGTTTTGTTCATTTTCCAGTTTCCGGCAACGATTTGTTTTCTCATAGGTTTTGTATTTGGGGGAATGTTATTTAGTTATGGTGGTTAAAGAGTGGACGGGTGGACG
>CAZVNF010000081.1:0-16509 GCA_964628215.1 uncultured Draconibacterium sp. | reverse complement strand
GTCGTTTTCTTGGCAAGGACTTCAATAACCTGAAGATCATTACCTGTCATCTGGGCAACGGATCATCGGTTGCAGCAATTCAGAATGGCAAATCTCTCGACACCTCGATGGGTTTTACACCACTTGAAGGATTGATGATGGGAACCCGAAGCGGGGATGTTGATCTTGGTGTTTTACTGTTCCTGGCCGAAAAAGAGAATCTGAGTATTGCTGATACCAATGCCATGTTCAACAAAAGAAGCGGTGTTTGCGGAATCTCAGGCATTTCATTCGACATGCGCGATGTTGAGCAGGCTGCCGGCAATGGAAATGTACGTGCAAGGTTATCCCTTGAAATGTATGCATACCGTGTTAAAAAATATATTGGAGCCTACGCTGCCGCTATGAGTGGAGTTGATCTGATTATTTTCGCCGGAGGTATCGGCGAAAACGATGTGGATACACGACACCGCATTTTAGATGGCCTCGGTTTCCTTGGGGTTGATTTTGATCCTGAACGCAATCTGATCAGGGGCAGAGAAGCCATCCTGACAAGACCTGGTTCCCGCGTGGTCTGCATGACCATACCAACCAATGAGGAACTGGTCATTGCGGTTGATACGTATAATATTGTCACAAATTCAGAGTTTACATTTTAAATAATTCAATTATGGCACCAATAAGTTTGTATATTGTAGAAGATGAGTTAATCATCGCCCATGACCTGAAAACCAAACTGAACGATTTCGGATACGACGTTCTTGGTATTGATGCTAAGGGAGAAAGCGCAATTGAAAATATTGCCAACCTTCAGGAAGCCAACCTGGAACCTGATATAGTCATCATGGATGTAGGCCTGGCCGGAAAGATGGACGGCATTGAAGCAGCTCGTATTCTTACAGAAAACTACAATTGCGGGATCATTTTCCTCACGGCTATGAATAAAAGCGAGATGTTTTCGAAGTCCTTTTCGCTTAAACCTTATGCTTACCTTTTCAAACCAGTGGATATCGATCAGATCCGTGCCGCCATTGAAGTGGCAAATTACCAGCGTAACCTTGAAATCACGAATGAACGGATCATTTCTGAGCTGAAAAAGGAAATCGAGCACCGCAAAAAGGTTGAGAAAGAGAGAAATCTCCGTATGCAGGAACGTATCCATGCCGAACAAAAGGTGAATCAGCTGCTGAAACAGAAGCACCACATGGAACTCGACCTGATCAACAGGGAACTGGCCACCTCATCCATCTTCATTTCACAGAAAAACAAGATCATCGGGCTGATCAAAAAGGACATCAACCGTTTGGTCCGGAATGATAAAAGCATAACCAAGGTTGAGATCGGTAAAGTGCTGAAAACGATTGATGAAAACATTAAATTCGACAACGACTGGTATCGTATCAAAGCCCATTTTGAAAAAATACACCCGGGCTTTTTCGACAGGCTCAGGAAAAACTTTCCTCAGCTTACTCCCAACGACCATAAGTTATGTGCCTTGCTGCGCATGAACCTGAATACAAAGGAAATTTCACATATTCTGAAAATCACCGCTCCAAGTACTGAAATTTCACGTATCCGTTTGCGGAAAAAACTGGACTTGCCCAAGGGGATCAACCTTACGCAGTTTATCTGCGAAGCATAAACAAAAAACGCGGCAAATGCCGCGTTTTTTGTTAGAGTTTCTCTGCCATTTCGTCACTGATTTCCAGTGTGTGGAATACATTTTGAACATCGTCATCCTCCTCAATGATGTCAATGAGACGGAGCACCTTACGCGTGGCTTCTTCATCCAGTGAAACGGTGGTTTTCGGAATACGCTGCAGGGAGGCACTTTCAGGTTCTATATTCAGCTTTTCAAGCTTTTTAATCATACTCCCGAAATCCTCCATGGCTGTGGTAATCGTAAACACATCCTCCTCGAGGCTGATATCTTCAGCGCCGGCCTCAATCAATTCCATTTCAAAATCGTCCTGGTTCAAATCGCCTTTTGGAACAACAAACACCCCTTTGCGGTCAAAAAGGTAATTTAACATTCCGTTCTGCCCAAGTTCACCGCCATATTTATTAAAATAAGCCCGAACATTTGCAACTGTCCGCTGAATGTTGTCTGTCGTACATTCTACGAAAATAGCCACACCATGTTGTCCTTTTCCCTCGTAAGTGGTTTCAATCAAAGCCGCGGCATCCTTGTCGGCCCCTTTACTGATGGCCCGCTGGATATTATCCTTGGGCATGGAGGCTCCCTTGGCATTGGCAATGGCAAGACGCAAACGCGGATTCCCGTCCGGATCAGCTCCGCCTTCTTTCACTGCAATCGTAATATCTTTAATTATTTTAGAGAAGATTTTTGAACGCTTGGCGTCCAGCGCGCCTTTCTTACGCTTTATTGTGGACCATTTATTGTGACCTGACATAATATTATTGTTTGTTAATTAACAATGTAAAATTAATAAAAAAAGGCATTGCTATTAAAACGATTGGTAAATTTGGGCCTGCAAACTTACGAAAATCCTCTGTCCACGTGCAACGATCGGTCATTTTATTTTCCATTTTACTTCTCTTATGTACGCTGTTACTCACTCACTGTGCAAACCCGGTGAGTCCTCAGGGTGGGGCGAAAGATGTAAATCCACCCGTTGTAGTAGCCTGCGACCCTCCGAATTTAGCAACAAAGTTTACAAAAAGCAGCTTTCGTATTGATTTCAACGAATTCATCAATCTTAAAAATGCAGCCACAGAGATTTTCATCTCTCCACCGTTAAAAAGTGCACTTGACACCCGGTTAAAGGGAAAATCACTGATTGTCAGCATTGAAGACAGCCTGGCCCCGAATACCACCTATTCCATCACGTTTGGCAATGCTATTATCGATCTTACCGAAGGAAATTCATTAAAGGGATTTAACTATGTGTTCTCAACCGGTGAATTTGTTGATACCCTGTCGCTGCAGGGAAACCTGCTAAACGCATTCGACCATAAACCTCAGAAAGATATATTTGTTGAACTTTTCATGAACAACAACGATACGCTTCCGCTGGATTCACTTCCGCTGAAAGTCGCTCCATATTATATTACCAAAACCGATGACCAGGGAAATTACCTTTTCCGCAACCTTCAGCATGGGCAATTTAAACTGTTCGCCCTGGCGGATCAGAATGGCGACTTGATTTTCAACCAGCCTTCCGAAAAAATTGCTTTTTACGACAGCCTGGTAAACCCATATTATATCTCCGTTCGAAAAGCGGATACAAGCAGGATGGATTCGTTGCAACCGGAGCAGAAAAATTCGATTCCGGTTAAAATTAAAAATGCCGATTCCCTTCAGAAAAAAGATTCGATACTCACAGCAGATTCAATAAAACAGCGTTTCATAAACTATCCGTCATACTCATTGTATCTCTTCCAGGAAACGGATTCTGTGCAGCGCCTTTTAAAATCATCTTTCCCGATGAAAGGACTCGTTTCCCTTACGTTCCGCTTCCCGGTAAACAACCTGCAAATAGTACCTTTGAATTTTGACTCCGTTGCACCCTGGTATATCGAAGAAAAATCAAAACAGGGTGATTCAGTGCGCCTCTGGATTACCAGGCCCGAAACGGATTCCCTGGTTGCAAAAGTGATCTCAGGAAATACAATCATTGATACGATACGACTGGAAGTAATCAAAAAAGGAATTTCCAGAAAATTAACTGATCAGGAAAAACGGGAAAAGCTCATTATAGCCAATTCCGCCTCAAATTCAGGACTCAACCAGTATAAGAATAAACTTCTGATTACATTTTCCTACCCGCTGGTCAAATGGAATTTTAAAAGAGTATTGCTTATCTCGGCCACAGATTCAATCCATCCCGACATTTCATTTGCCGACAGTATCAAACGCACAATCGTGATCCATCACAAATGGGAGGAAGAAAAAAGCTATAAAATCCTGATCCCCGATTCCGTCTTTTTCGGAATACAGAATTTCTCCCACGACAGCATAATCATGGAATTCAGGACCAGGGGAGAGAAAGATTTCGGCAACCTCATTGTTGCCATGAATATGGAAAAACGGCCCGGGCAATACCTTGTTCAATTATGGAATGAAAAAGAAACCACTCTTTACGAAGAACATATCATAACTTCCTCAGGGAATGTTAGTTTCGCCTTCATGATTCCTGGAAAATACAGGTTAAAGGCCGTTCGCGACCGAAACAGAAACAGGAAATGGGATACCGGAAATTACAAACTGAATATACAGCCGGAAGAGGTCATATATTTACCAAAAATAGTTGAAATCAGGGCAAACTGGGATGTGGAAGAAATTTGGGATTAGTGTGTCACACACTGATTGATACAATCAATGACATTGGCCAGAACGTTGGTTTTCAGTGAATACAATATCATCTTACCGTCGCGCTTCGACTCTAACAAGCCCTTATTTTTCAATATATTGAGATGATGTGAAGCAGAGGCCTGCTCGATACTTAACCTTTCATATATCTCAGTTACGGTGAGCTTCTTATTCTCTGTGAGTAAATCAATGATGGCAATACGCATTGGATGGGCCATTGCCCTTAATTTACTGGCAGCGAGTTCAAGTTTTTGAATGTCCAGAGTGGTCTTTTTAGTCATAAGAGAGTGTTTTTGAGTTATGCAGCAAAGTTAATAAAATACATCTTACTAATATATATAAATATGTCAATTTATTCTTCAAAAACAGTCGTGAATTGAAAATGTGTTCCATCAAACAACCCCTTGTCACTCAGTTTAATCTCCGGAATAACCAGTAATGCCATAAAAGAAAGTGTCATGTAAGGTGCTGTCAGGGTAGCTCCCATCTCTTTTACCATTTTGTCCATTTCCTCATATTGCCGTGCCACCTCAAACCCGTCCAAACCCGACATAATACCCGCAAATGGCAGGGGTAATATCCTTTTAATCAGTCCATCCACCAGCGAAATACCACCCTTTTCGGCGATGATCAGGTTGATTGCTTCTGTAATGGAATCATCGTCAGTGCCTACAGCTACTATATTGTGGCTGTCGTGGGCAACGCAGGAGGCAATTGCCCCGCGTGTTAATCCAATGTTTTTAATAAACCCGACTGAGGCAGGAGCTTCATGATAGCGATTTTTAACTACTATTTTCAGCAAATCCTTATTAACATTGCTAACCACGTTATCGTTTACAATGAAAGGGTCGGCATGTACCAGTCCGGTAATCAGTTGCCCCTCCAGAACACTGAGAACCTTCATTTGTCCCTTTCCGGGGGCAACCCTGATCTCAGAGGCTGTAATCTGGCTGATATTAAAGTTATTGAATGGGTTTTCAGTCACACTGGGAATCAGCGTTTGTCCAAATTCTGCCACTAAATTTCCATTGATATAGGTAGCCAGTACATTGAAATCTTCCAGGTTGTCAACACGGATAAAGTCGGCGGCATCCCCGGGCTGGAGTAATCCTACATCCAGTTTGTAATGCATTACCGGGTTGCAGGTACAACTGCGGAGTACATTCATCACGTTAAGACCGAGACGGAAGGCCCGTTTCACTTCGAGGTTGATATGCCCTGCCACCAGGTCGTTGGGATGCTTGTCGTCAGAACAAAGCATCACCCTCGAAGGGTATTCATCAATCAATGGATAGAGTGTTCCGAAATTTTTCGCCGCACTGCCCTCCCTGATCAGGATATGCATGCCATACTTGATTTTTTCATACGCCTCCTCCAGAGAATAACACTCGTGGTCTGTTGAAATCCCTGCATTGATATAGGTTTCGGCATCACTCCCGGTAACTCCCGGGGCATGCCCGTCAACAGGTTTGCCTGCCTGGCGCGCCAGATCAAGCTTTGCCATCACCTCCGGGTCGTTGAACAGCACTCCCGGGAAGTTCATCATTTCCGACAGATACTTAATATCGGGCATTTGCAAAAGCTCCTTTACCTCATCCAGACCTAATCTGCCGCCAGCGGTTTCGAATGGAGTGGCAGGAACACAGGATGGCGCCCCGAAATAAAACTTGAAAGGAACTTTATGCCCGTTTGCTATCATCAATTTTACTCCCTCAACACCCAGTACGTTGGCGATTTCATGGGGATCGGAAACAGATCCGACCGTACCGTGAATCACCGCAAGCCGGGCAAACTCTGATGGGATCAGCATGGAACTCTCTACATGAATATGAGCATCAATAAGTCCCGGCAGGATATACACCTCTTCTTCCACGTGCTCGTTCCTGATAGCTGCAATTATTCCATCACGAACTACAACTGTTCCCTTGAAGATGGTTCCTGCAACCACATCCACTATATTGCCCTTTACTTCAAAATTAGTGTTGTTCATCCTTAAAAAAATAAATGTTATATTTTAATTTTCAGATTGTTGCCCGCAAGTTGACCACAAGCGGCGGCGATATCTTTCCCACGACTTTGCCTCACGTTGACAACAAGGTTCCGGCTCTCAAGGAAATTGACAAAAGCGCGTGTTTTGTCGGGGTCCGATTTTGTAAATCCTGACCCGGGAACCGGGTTATATTCAATGATATTGATTTTCACCGGGAAGTTTTTGCAGAAAAGGGCAAGATCCTTCGCATCCGCAATTGAATCATTAAAATTACCAAAGAGGATATATTCAATGGTAAATCGTTTATCTGTTTTCCTGTTGTAATAAATGAGTGCATCTGTTAAATCGGCCAGCGGATGTTTAGTATTGAACGGAATGATCTGGCTTCGCTTTATGTCAGTGGCAGCATGCAATGAGAGTGCAAAATGGTACCTGGGATTATCATCGGCCATTTTTTTTATCATCCGTGGAATCCCGACGCTGGATACGGTAATTCTCTGTGCCGACATGCCGAGGCCTTCCGGTGAACAAATTTTATCGATGGCACTCATCACATTCTCGTAATTCAAAAATGGTTCACCCATACCCATAAAAACAAGGTTGGATATCGGGAAGCCATAATCAGTTGCAGCATCATTCAGGGGGGCAGGCTTAGTCCCTGCATGGCGCATTCCGGTTACCTGGTCGAATATTTCTCCTACAGTAAGGTTCCGGGTAAAACCAAGTTGCCCGGTAGCACAAAATTTACAACCCAGCGCACAACCAACCTGTGAAGAGATACATACCGTGGCACGATCGCCGGAGGGAATCAAAACCCCTTCCACCATCCTTCCATCATGCAACAGGAAGCCGGTTTTAACCGTTCCGTCAGAACTTTGCTGAATGTTTTCAGGGGTAGCCGTTATAAAAGAAAAATGATCGCGTAACAGTTGACGCATGGGTTTGGAAAGACTGGTCATCTCTTCAAATGAACGTCCGGCTTTCTGCCAAAGCCACTCGTATACCTGTTGTGCCCTGAATCTTTTTTCCCCGTGTTGAAGAAAAAAAAGTTCAAGCTCAGGTTTTGTCATTGACCTGATGTCAGGCAAAGGGCTACCACTCATCTTTTTTGATAACCGTGGGTTTCATTTTTTCTTTCATGGAAGAAATAAGTCGTTGCATCGTGGTATCAACCTGGTAAAGGTAAGAATCCCAGTTTGAATTATATGCAGGGTCGGATTTATTCATCCACTTTTCGATTGGCTGCCTCGATGGCCCTTTCAAATTGAAATCCATTAACGTATATCTGTATTTATTATCTTTCAACTCCATCTTTATCTGGTAGAGGATCAATCCTCCGTCCCTGGTAACTCCTGTAGCCTCATCGGTATAATAGATTTTCATTCTTCCAACTCCTTCTATTTTACCATTTTCTTTACTCTGCACAGAGTACACCGATTGAGCATTCAGGTAATAATAACCGAACCATTCAATGGCTTTATCATACAGATATGCCGGTTTCCCCTCCTGCTCAACTACCTCACGGTACATGATTTTTTTAGAATCAGGATCAAGGGGAAGGTTATATGGCAGGGGCTGTTTCTGAGCAAATACGGGTAAACCAGGCAAACTCAGGAGCAGGACATAAACAATCAAATAAACGCTGTATCTCATATCCGAAATTTTAACTGGTACAATATTAGGTAAAATATAATAAAAAAGCCCTGATTTCTCAGGGCCTTTTTCAACAATGTTGTTAACGGTTAGTACATGTCACCCATTCCGCCCATTCCCGGATTCATAGGGGGCATGGAAGATTTTTCCTCCTTGTGAGTTGCAAGAACACACTCGGTGGTAAGCAGCATGCTGGCGATGGATGCAGCGTTTTCAAGCGCTACACGGGCAACCTTGGTAGGATCGATAACACCCGCCTGATAGAGGTTTTCATATTCATCCGTACGGGCATTGAAGCCAAAATCATCCTTGCCTTCTTTTACTTTCTGAATTACAACTGAACCTTCGAGGCCGGCATTTTCAACAATCTGGCGAAGAGGTTCTTCCAGGGCGCGTTTGATAATTGCAATACCTGTAGTTTCATCTTCATTGGCACCTTTCAAATTCTCGATAGCTTTTTGAGCACGGAGATAGGCTACACCACCACCAGGGATAATACCCTCTTCAATGGCTGCACGGGTTGCATGCAGTGCATCGTCGAAACGGTCTTTTTTCTCTTTCATTTCAACTTCAGAGGCAGCACCTACATATATTACTGCAACTCCGCCAGCCAGTTTGGCCAAACGTTCCTGAAGCTTTTCCTTATCGTAATCAGAGGTAGTTGTGCCGATCTGGGTCTTAATCTGGTTGATGCGGGCAGTGATATCCTCTTTTTTGCCATTGCCATTGATAATGGTGGTATTTTCCTTGTCAATGGTAACTTTTTCAGCCTGGCCAAGATACTGTAATGTAGCATCTTCCAGTTTAAATCCTTTTTCCTCGCTGATAACGGTACCACCGGTAAGAACGGCGATATCTTCCAGCATCTCCTTGCGGCGGTCGCCAAAGCCCGGGGCTTTAACAGCGGCAACTTTCAGAGTACCACGGATTTTATTCACGACAAGGGTAGCAAGTGCTTCTCCTTCAACATCTTCGCTAACAATGATAAGCGGACGTCCTGTCTGTACCACTTTTTCAAGAACAGGAAGGAGGTCTTTCATTACACTTACCTTCTTGTCATAAATAAGGATATAGGGAGTTTCGTAAACAACCTCCATTTTGTCGGTATCAGTCACGAAATACGGGCTGATATATCCACGGTCGAATTGCATACCTTCCACAACTTTCACCGTGGTTTCAATGCCTTTGGCCTCTTCAATGGTTATAACACCTTCTTTTTTAACTTTGGCCATGGCTTCGGCGATCATCTTTCCAATAAAACTGTCGTTATTGGCAGAAATGGTAGCAACCTGCTCAATTTTCTCCATGCTGTCGCCAACCTGTTTGGTTTGGGCTTTCAGCGATTTGATAACTTCTGCGACAGCCTTGTCGATTCCGCGTTTCAGATCCATCGGGTTCGCACCGGCAGTAACATTTTTCAAACCGGTTGTGAAGATAGCCTGTGCAAGAACCGTGGCAGTAGTAGTTCCGTCACCAGCAAGATCACTGGTTTTGGAAGCAACTTCCTTCACCATCTGGGCACCCATGTTTTCCACAGGGTCTCTCAGTTCAACTTCCTTGGCCACCGTTACACCATCTTTGGTTACAATAGGTGATCCATATGATTTGTCAATGATGACATTGCGCCCTTTGGGTCCCAAAGTCACCTTCACAGCGTTTGAAAGTTCATCTACGCCTTTCTTTAACGCCTCTCTTGCTTTTATGCTAAAGATAATATCTTTTGCCATTGTTTTAATTTTTAATATATTGTTTACTAATTACTTAAATGCAATGAATGATTAAATTACAGCAACGATATCCGATTCGCGCATGATCAGGTAATTCTCTCCATCAACGGTGATTTCAGTACCGGCGTACTTGCCGTAAAGCACACTGTCACCAACTTTAACGGTCATGGGTTCATCCTTTTTGCCGGGACCAACTGCAACAACAGTTCCTTTCTGAGGTTTTTCTTTGGCTGTATCAGGAATAATAATTCCCCCAGCTGTCTTGTCTTCTGCCGCGGCAGCTTCAACCAATACACGGTCAGCCAACGGTTTAATCTTCACATTTGCCATTTTACGTTATAATTTAAAGTTAAACACTACAATTTTTTTACCTTTTTAATGCAGGTACCTCCAATATGTCATAACCTGTGCCAAAAGAGATCAGACGAAAAAATCTGGACATTTTTTCAGTTTATGGCCAGAAATAAATAAAAATGTCAGACTGTGCTGACAATCTGACACGAAAAAATGGAATGAAAAATGGAATGAGGTTACTTCTTCTGCTCAGGTGGTGCCTGGAAATCCTTTATAGGGGCAGTTTTGCTTTCGTCGATCTGCTTCTGAATTTCACTTTGGGTTGCATCCGTTTTCCCCTGTGATTTTGGTATGACAAAAATAGAAAAAAGACTCAGAACCAATAGAGTAAGGGCCAATGTCCAGGTGGTTTTTTCAAGAAAATCAGCCGTTTTCCGTACACCCATGAACTGGTTTGAAGAGGCGAAATTCGATGCCAGCCCGCCACCTTTAGAATTCTGAACTAATACAACCAACACCATCAAAACACAGACGATCAGGATAAGAACGGAGATTAAAATGTAAAGACCCATTTTGATTTACGATTTATGATTTGTGATTTACGAACGAATACCCAAATTTCCCATCAGGAATTAAGTTTTTCAATTTGGGCTGCAAAGTAACGACTTTTTTCTTGATTAATCAAAGATAATTTCTCATAAATATGTATGGCCTTCTGCATATTGCCTTGCTGTGCATATAATTGTGCCAGTGTTTCACTCACAATTTCCTCTTCATCAAAGTTGCTGTGGAAGGCGCTGTCGGCTGCACTGAAGAAGGAAGCCCTGGGTTTGGAAATCCTGGGCTCTTCCTTGATAAATTTTTCAATCAGAGATGCTTTCGTCGGTAAAACATCGGGTTCGGCGGAAATCACCTGGTCATGGTTTTTTCCGGCATTAATTTCCTCAAGCCTGTGTTTGACAATTGCCAGAAGTTCTTCCTGGGTCATGCGTTCATAGGGCATGGAGGCGATGGGAATGGAATCAACAGGCGTGAACGGCCGCTCAGGCTCAGGGTATTCAATCGGGGGAGGCGGGGACGGCATCACGATGTCAGCAGGTAAATAGTCGCTTCTCTTTTTAGCCTGCCCGATAAGCTCCCTCAGATTCCGGCGATCTCCGGCATAGGCGGCGGCCTTCTTCAGCTGGAGCGAATATTGTTGATTTTCTGTTACATACAAATTACACGCAAGCAACAACTGTCCGGATTGGAAGTACGGATGATGCGCCACCAGGTCCTCCAGCATTCTTAGCCCCTCATCATCAATAAGACCAGGGTTGGATAAGTAGTATGAAAATTGCTGGCTGTTCATGCGTGTTGCTTCATTGTCTGCCCTGATTACCAGTTCACTACCGATTTATTGAAAATATCCTGTACAAGTTCTCCGGTAATATCCGTAATGAGACCATCCTGTACGGATGAAAGATTAAATGAACTGGAATAATCCTGGTAACGTGAAAATGTTGTTTCCCAGTTCTGCTTCGGATCCGTTTTATTGGTAAATTTCATATTTACAATGATGGTCAGGCGGTTTAGCGCTGCTGTTTCATTCCCCTGAATTGCTACGGGTATAACCGCATACTGTGTGATAGATCCATCAAGATTGAGATCACCGTTTCGATCTACCAGCACAAGGTTGGTTTGCGAGGTAAAATAATTCCGCAAGGCATCGGTGAATGTTCGCGACAGGGTGGGAACAACCAAACCCGCATTGTTAGGAACATAGGCAATAGACACGGTTTTAACACTGGGTGATATGGATGCACCGGTAAATGAATAACTTACGCGGCATGACGGTGCAAGAAACAACAACAGCATCAGTACTGGCGTGATCCATTTCATATAACCACCGGTAAAACTATTCAATGTCATATTCTTTTATCTTCCGGTAAAGTGTCCTCTCTGAAATTCCAAGCTCGTTTGCAGCATCTTTGCGCTTCCCTTCATGTTTGGTTAACGCCCTTCTGATAAAATCCATCTCCTTTTTCTCAAGAGACAGGGATTCTTCAAATTCCTCAGGCTCCTGCACCGCCTCCTGTTCATCATAGTGTGGTTCCGGACGGCGCACAAGGATTGGTCCTGAAGGGTCCTTGGCAGTTTCCAGGTCCTTATAAAGTCGTTGAATCAGATGGGTGTTCTCCCCGATGTTGTTACTGATATCATCATCCTGCCGGAGTAAATTCATCACAAGCTGCTTTAAATCGTTCATGTCCTTTTTCATATCAAAAAGAACCTTGTAAAGCAGCTCACGTTCATTGAATTTTCCGGAATCCTCCCCTTTATACAAAACCGGAAGCTCACTTGACTGGCCCTGCGGCATGTACTTGAGAAGAATAGCACCATCAATCATCCTGTTTTTCTCAATGATGGAAATCTGTTCTGTTAAATTCTTCAGTTGCCGTATGTTGCCGGGCCATCTGAAATTTCTGAGCACTTGTTGCGCATCTTCATCAAGCTGGATGGCAGGCATCCGGTATTTTTCAGCTGCATCAGAAGCAAACTTCCTGAATAACAGATAAATATCCTCCTTTCTTTCACGCAGGGGCGGAACCAGGATTGGAACAGTATTCAAACGGTAATAGAGGTCCTGCCTGAATTTTCCGTTGGAGATGGCATCGGGAATGTTTACGTTGGTTGCTCCAACCACGCGGACATTCGTCTTCAGCACTTTTGAAGATCCAACCCGCATGAATTCCCCGGACTCAAGCACCCTCAGCAGCCTTACCTGTGTGCCCAGCGGGAGTTCTGCAACCTCATCAAGAAAGATCGTTCCTCCGTCAACGACTTCAAAATAGCCTTTCCTGGCTTCATGAGCCCCGGTAAAGGACCCTTTTTCATGTCCAAAAAGCTCTGAGTCGATGGTTCCTTCAGGAATAGCCCCGCAATTCACAGCGATATAGGGACCATGCTTGCGGGCACTCAGCTGATGGATGATTTTTGGAAAAAACTCTTTACCAGTGCCGCTTTCTCCGCTAATCAGCACCGTAATGTCAGTTGCGGCAACCTGGCGTGCAATATCGATAGCCCGGTCGAGAATAGGTGAGTTGCCGATGATGCCAAACCGTTGCTTAATTGCTTGAATATCCATAGCGTAATTATCTGAGCTGTGCATTTAACCCGGATATCATCGCTTTCAGGATCTTTTCCATGGTTTTTTCGATTACTTTATCAGTTAACGTAGTCTCCTCATCCAGAAGGATGAGACTAAGTGCATAGGACTTCTTTCCGGGAACTATTTTTTCGCCCTCATACACGTCGAACAACCCGACTTTCTTCAACAGCTTCCGTTCAGTCTGAAATGCGAGTTTTTCTATTTGAGCAAAGGTAACCTCTTTATCCACCAAAATTGCAAGGTCGCGCCTGACTTCAGGAAATTTCGAAATTGCCTTGTATTGAATACTTTTACCCGGGATCTGTGAAAAAAGAATGTCCCAGTTTACCTCTGCGAAAAAAACCGGTTGCCTGCAATCGAAAGCCTGCAAAACCTTTTTACTGACAGACCCCATGATGGCAACACTTCGTCCGTTTACAAGTAACTGCATCCCTGCTTCAATGCTCGCTGTTGTACAAGGTTGAAATTGCCACTGATCCCGGTTGACCGAAAGTTTTTCACAAAGTCCGTCCAGAAATCCTTTTAAGTCGTAAAAATCCACCTGCCGATCGGTCACATTCCAGTTTTCAGGCTGGTTACGGCCAGTCATTACGAGTGCCAGGTGCTTTTCTTCATGGTAACCCTTCAGGGGATCGTTTTGGTCGTTTCCGATAGAATAAACCCTTCCGAATTCAAACATTTTCAGGTCGGTCACCTTGCGGTTTTGATTAAAAACAAGGCTTTCCAGGGTACCAAAAAGCAATGTCTGCCTCATCACATCCAGGTCGCGGCTGATCGGGTTAAGCATTTTCACAGCACTTTCAATCGGAAAATCCTGACTTCCATCGTAATAGGTCGATTTTGTCAATGAATTGCACATAATTTCGCTGAAACCGTGCGAAGCCAGGTAATCAGAAACAAGGTTCTGGGCTTTTTCCGGATCAGGATTCCTGGTAAATGAGAGGGAAGACCTGATTTCATCATGCAGTTCAATGTTATTATAGCCATAAACCCGAAGTATTTCCTCAATCACATCGGCTTCACGGGTTACATCCACTTTAAAGGCCGGAATTTCCATCAGGAAGCCATCGTTTTGCGAACCTTCTTCCTGAATCACAATTCCCAGGTCGGTCAGGATAGTTTTCACCACACCGCGGTTGATAACCTTTCCAATCAGGCGGTCGAGATTTTTAAATGACAGGGAAACAATCTTCCGGGGCAGCACCTCTGGATAAACATCGACAATTTCCGAGGAAATTTCTCCCCCGGCAATCTCTTTTATCATCATGGCAGCCCGTTTGAGCGCAAAAACCGTGATGTCGTAATTTGTGCCACGCTCAAACCGGAAAGAAGCATCGGTTTGAATTCCATGAAACCTGGAACTTTTTCGAATATGTTTAGGATCAAAACAGGCACTTTCAAGAAAAACGCTGTTGGTTAAAGCTGTGACACCCGATTTTACTCCTCCAAAAACCCCTGCAATGCACATGGGTTCAGCGGAGTTGCAAATCATCAGGTCATTTTCAGACAAGTTGCGTTCAATATTGTCGAGGGTAATGAACCTGGTTCCTTTGGGATACTTTTTAACAATGACTTTATTGCCATGGATGCAATCGCTGTCAAACGCATGAAGTGGCTGACCAAGTTCCAGCATCACGAAATTGGTGATATCCACTATGTTATTTACCGGTCGCAATCCCACACTGAGCAAACGGTTTTTCAGCCAGTCGGGCGAATCGGTTACGTGTATTCCCGATACCGTAATTCCGGAATAACGAGGGCATGCGTCGCGATCTTCAATAATCACTTCGATATGCCTGTTGTCATTGTCAATGTGGAAAGCGGACACATCCGGGGTTTTTAACATATTTCCGGTTGACGGAAGCGCTGTTTCACAGCCAAAACTATTGGCAACAGCAACCAGGTCGCGCGCAACACCGAGGTGAGAAGATGCGTCGACCCTGTTCGGGGTAAGACCGATTGTAAAGGAAATATCCTCTTCAACCTTGAAATATTCACCGGCTGTCAATCCTACGGGGACAGTTGGGTCTAAAACCATTATACCCTCATGGGAAACTCCGATGCCTAATTCATCTTCTGCGCATATCATGCCTTCAGAGACTTCACCCCTTATTTTTGTGCGCTGAAGGGTAATTTCCTTGTCGCCCATGTATAGCGTTGTTCCAATGGTGGCTACCGCTACCTTTTGTCCCCTTGCAACGTTTGAGGCTCCGCAAACGATCTGCAATGGCTCGGCCGCACCAATATCCACGGTGGTAAGGCTGAGATGGTCAGAATTCGGATGTTTTTCACATGTCAGCACCTCCCCGGTTACCACTCCCTTAAGGCCTCCTTTTACCGATTGAAAAAGTTCCTGGCTCTCTACTTCCAGCCCGCATCCGGTCAGCATTTCCGCCACCTTGTCAGGTGTAAGTTCGAGGTTATGGTATTGTTTAAGCCAATTGTAAGAGATCTTCATGTTATCAATGGATTTATAGGGCAAAATTAGCAATAAAAACAGTACATCCTATGAGATCAGCCCCCAATTTTGCTGCTTCAGGTCCATGCTGCGCAAGTGATGTGCCAGAATGTCATTTCCCGGTTTTACCAGAGAGGGATCATCACTGATGATCTCGCCGGCAACATTTCTGGCATATTTCAGTATTTTTTCATCTTTCACGATGTCTGCAATGCGCAAATCCATGATTCCGCTCTGTTGTGTACCCTGAAGGTCGCCCGGGCCTCTTAACTGAAGATCAGTTTCGGCGATCTCAAACCCATCATTGGTGCGCACCATGGTCGAAATACGTTTCCGTGCTTCAGCAGAAAGTTCGTAACCACTCATCAGGATGCAATATGACTTATCTCCTCCCCTGCCTACCCGGCCTCTTAACTGATGCAACTGTGAAAGACCAAACCGCTCGGCATTTTCAATTACCATTACCGATGCATTTGGCACATCTACACCAACTTCTATCACCGTCGTTGCCACCATGATCTGGGTCGATTTTTCCAGGAACCGCTGCATTTCTCCGTCCTTGTCTTTTTGTTTCATCTGCCCGTGAACCATACTTACAGCAAATTGGGGAGGCGGAAATTCCTTGATAACTGCCTGGTATCCATCTGTCAGATTTTTCAAATCCAGTGTTTCTGATTCCTGAATCAAAGGATAAACCATATATACCTGCCGTCCTTCCCCGATTTTTTCCCGGATAAAGCGGAAAACCTTGGCCCGTTCGGGTTCATACACATGCTTTGTTACGATTGGGATCCGTCCGGGGGGCAATTCATCAATAACCGAGGTGTCGAGATCGCCATACAGGGTCATGGCCAGGGTGCGGGGAATCGGAGTTGCCGTCATGACCAGAATGTGCGGGGTCACTACATTTTTCTCCCATAATTT
>CAZVNF010000080.1:6757-16550 GCA_964628215.1 uncultured Draconibacterium sp. | reverse complement strand
TTTCTTCCTTTACGAACCAGTTGCGAAATCGTAGGCATATCAATGGTTTTATAAACTTTATGATCTATTTTCCCTAAAACGGGAGTGCAAAAGTACAAATTAATTTTACACTACCAACATTTTATAATTCTTTTTTACATCAATATAAAAATTGATGCCTCGGGATCACTCCCTGAATTAGTGGGCTGGAAATAATAAGGAAGGGTATGAATTTCGCGAAACTTTCTACCGCGATCATCGGTTTGATGGCGATTGAAACCTATAGTTGTTTCACTTTATCAGGTTTCCTTGCCGTTTCCGGCTTGTAATTCAATCGAAAACAATATGGAGTTTTCGAGGGTGCAAAAGTACAACTTATTTTGAACTGAACAAGGAAATTGTGAAAAAAAGTTAAAAAATTATTTGTTCCTGATAATCATTGCAGTTCCGTTGATATCTGAAAGGAGAAACATGTTCTCCGGAATGGTTTGTAAAAAATCATCTACGGCTCTTAGTATGCCAGGCCATTTATAATTGTAGTCATGCACCATAATAATTCCTCCGGGCGACAATAACGGATAGAAAAACTCAAGCCCTGCTCTGGTAGGATTATACAAATCGGCATCCATGTTTACCAAAGCCACCCTTTCATTAAATGTAGAGGCTGTTTCCGGAAAATATCCTTTATGAATAGTTATATTATGATTGCCTTCTATTTTCTTAAGAACCATCTGTACATTTGTATCTGCAAAATTTTCAGTGGTATAGGTTGCGGCTTCTCCCGTTTCATTTAAAAGGTCGGCACCGGTAAATCCGGAAAATGTATCAAACAGGTGCAACCGGCGTTCCGGATCAAGGTGGTGAAGAACTCTGGCGCTTTCACCCTGGTATACTCCCAACTCAACATAAACACCGGGAACTTTCTCCCTTCTTAATCTCTCAATCTGTAACCACCAGTTGAAAAATCGTGTTTTATCCGGGTACTCCCTTTTGAGTCGTTTTATCAACTTTGAAATTGAGCCACTTTTTACCGCGAACTGCCATTGAACCGGTTGGGTGTCCCGGCTTGAAAAAACAATCCACAGGTACCTCGCAAAAAGCACCAGCAGAATGAGGATCAGGGTGTAATTAACTATCTGAAAAACGGACAGGTTCATAGTAGAAATTGATTGGCAAATTTAGAAATATTAAGGATACCGGTATCCCCTTTATTCATTTCAAAAGCCAACTTCTGCAATTTAACACTATTTTTGCAGCACAATTTATCCTATGTCAAAGAACATCCTCAACGAACTCAACGAAGCTCAGCGTGCAGCAGTATTAGCCACGGATGGGCCGGTAATGGTCATTGCCGGTGCCGGGTCGGGCAAAACCCGGGCACTTACTTATCGTGTGGCACATCTTGTGGAAAAGGGCGTGGACCCTTTCCATATCCTTGCGCTGACATTTACCAACAAAGCTGCCCGGGAGATGAAGGAACGCATCATTCAGCTGGTGGGCGATGAAGCAAAAAATGTATGGATGGGCACTTTTCATTCAGTTTTTGCCCGGGTTTTACGTATTGAAGGTCACCTGCTTGGATATCCGCCGAATTATACCATATATGATACCGACGACACCAAAAGAGTAATCAAGAACCTCATTAAGGAAAATAATCTTGATGATAAAGTATACCAGGCAGGATATATCCTTCATCGAATCTCCTCCGCTAAAACAAGCCTTCTTTCCGCAGAGGAATATAATGAAAGTCCGGAGCTAAAAGAGTATGATGCCTCTGCAGGAAAACCTCAGACAGGTCTCCTGTACTCCCAATACCAGGGCAGGCTGCGCCGGGCATCTGCCATGGATTTTGATGACCTGTTGTTCAATATGAACGTTCTTCTTCGTGATTTCCCTGATGTTCTTTACAAATACCAGCAAAAATTCAATTACATCCTTGTGGATGAGTACCAGGATACCAATTTTTCCCAGTATCTGATCGTTAAAAAACTTGCTGCCAACAATGAAAACATATGTGTTGTTGGCGACGATGCGCAAAGTATTTATGCCTTCAGGGGGGCCAATATTCAGAACATATTGAATTTTAAAAGTGATTATCCCGATCACAAGGTTTTTAAACTGGAACAGAATTACCGTTCAACTCAAACCATTGTCAACGCGGCCAACAAGATTATTGGAAACAATAAAAACCAGATTTTCAAAGAGGTATGGACAGAAAACGAGGAAGGTTCCAGAATTCAGCTTATCAAGGCTTCTACTGACAATGAAGAGGCGAACCTGGTAGCCCAGTCGATCTTTGAAAATAAGATGAATCACCAGCTTCAGAACACCGCCTTCGCCATATTATACCGTACCAATGCCCAGTCGAGGGCCCATGAAGAATCCTTACGAAGGCTAAACATCCCCTGCCGGATCTATGGCGGCCTCTCCTTTTACCAGCGTAAAGAGGTAAAAGACCTGCTTTCGTATTTCCGCCTTACCATCAACAACCGGGATGAGGACGCTTTGCTGCGTGTAATTAATTTCCCTGCACGGGGAATAGGCAAGACCACACTCGAAAAACTCACCGTACTGGCAGATGAACACAAAAAACCAATTTTTGAACTTATTGAAAATCCTGTTAAGTACAACGTTCGGCTTCCTGAAGGAACCTCACAGAAGGTTTATGGATTCGTAACCATGATCAAAAGTTTCACAGCCCTGCTGACCGCTAAGAACGCCTATGAACTGGCCAAACATATTTCAGGCTCATCAGGGTTGATGAAGGAGCTGTATGATGATAAGACACCGGAAGGTGTAAGCAGGTTCGAAAATCTGGAAGAACTGCTCAACGCGATCAAAGAATTTTCCGAATCACCCAGAACAGATATTGAAACCGGTGAAATTGAACCCAATGTAGTTCGCACCCTGGATGAGTTTATGCAGGATATTGCCCTGGTTACAGATGCTGACAAAGGTGACCCGAACGACCTTGACCGGGTAACCCTCATGTCGATTCATGCTGCCAAAGGGCTCGAATTTCCTTACGTTTACGTGGTCGGAATGGAAGAAAACCTCTTTCCGAGCATACAGTCATTGAATTCGCGCACCGACCTGGAAGAAGAACGCCGTCTCTTTTATGTTGCAGTTACAAGGGCGGAAAAAAAACTCACTCTTTCATACGCGGAAAACAGGTATCGCTGGGGCACACCGACCATGTGTGAACCAAGCCGCTTTATCAGTGAAATACCAGAGGCATTGATAGATTTTCCAAGAAAAATTTCTGTTGCTAAACCCGGCTTTTCCAGGGAGATGAATTGGTCTTCATCCTTACCCGGGGTGAATATGCCTGCGAAAAAACCCGTGGCACCAAAAAATTTCCAGAAGCTGCCTGCATCTGAAAACAGGCCTGATCAGGCAATTCCTGATGGTCCGCCTGCTGAAGTCGAAGAGATACAAACCGGAATGGAAGTAATCCATGAACGTTTTGGACAGGGTAAGGTAGTAAATCTTGAAGGTGTCGGGCCCAATAAAAAAGCAACGGTTTTCTTCCCGGTAATAGGTCAGAAACAGTTGTTACTGCGCTTCGCCAAATTGAGAATTGTACAGTAAACCGGCATGTATCTTCCGGATAATTGTTTATCTTTGCAAAAAATTATACTTTGAACGAACAAATGGAATACAACACCACCCGCGAGATGATGTTTATACCGGAATATGGCCGGAATATTCAGCGGATGATTCAGTACAGCTGCACAATTGAAGACCGTGAGAAACGAAACAAGGCAGCAAAATTCATCATCAGTGTCATGGCAGAATTGCATCCGACCGTGAAAGAATCAGGCGATTTCAAGCATAAATTATGGGATCACCTGTTTATCATTGCCGATTTCAAACTTGATGTGGACGCACCCTACCCTCCACCTCCTCCCTTGTCGCTCAGTACCAAACCCGAACACCTTTCCTATCACGATAAGGAAATTGAATTCAAACATTATGGCAAAAACATTGCCCTGATGATTGAAAAAGCCAGTGAGTATGAGGACGGACCTGAGAAGGATGCATTGGTAAAGGCCATCGCCAACCATATGAAAAAATCGTATCTCACCTGGAACCGGGAATCGGTAAATGACGAACTGATCGAAAAACACCTGAGTCAACTGTCAAAAGACAAGTTAAAACTCAACCAGGATTTCAGGTTTACGCATACGAATGATATTCTCGCCCAGAACCAGAAACGGAAACCCTTCCGCCAGGGGCCTGACAGAAATTTCAACAAACAGCAACCCAGCCATCCCAAACAGAATTTCAACAACTCCCGTGGCAGGAATAAACCGCAATGAGTTCTTTTGAAATCATCGGAGGTAAAAAATTAAGCGGCGAAATCTTTCCCCAGGGAGCCAAGAATGAAGCGCTGCAGGTTATTTGCGCCTGCCTTCTTACCTCCGACAAGGTCACTATTCACAACATACCCGATATTCGTGATGTCAATAAACTGATTGACCTGCTCGGGTTTATCGGTGTGAAAGTATCAAAAACCGGTACATCGTCGGTTACTTTTGAAGCCGGGACAGTAAATTTCGGGCATCTCCAGACAAGCAGTTTCCGTGAAAAAGCGGGAAGTCTCCGTGGCTCCATCATGATCCTGGGACCCTTGCTTGCGCGCTATAATAAAGGATTCGTATATATTCCCGGAGGTGACAAAATAGGTCGCCGCCGACTTGACACCCATTTCATTGGTTTGCAAAAATTAGGTGCCAATTTCGAATACCAGCCAAAGGAACAACTCTATACAGTTACATCCCCGGGACTTCGTGGAGCTTATATGCTCCTTGACGAAGCATCGGTTACAGGCACAGCCAATATTCTCATGGCAGCCGTCATGGCTGAAGGTACGACCACAATCTTCAATGCAGCATGTGAACCTTATGTTTCCCAGCTTTGCAAAATGCTGGTCAGCATGGGAGCCAAAATTGACGGAATCGGGTCAAACCTGCTTTCAGTTACCGGGGTAACAGAACTTCATGGTTGCGAACATACTCTTTTATCCGATATGATCGAAGTAGGCAGCTTCATTGGACTGGCTGCCATGACAGGATCGGAGATTACCATTAAAAATGTCAACTACCATCAGCTCGGTCTGATCCCTGATGTTTTCAAACGCATGGGAATCAAAATCGAAAAAAAAGATGATGACATATATATTCCCGCCCAGGAACATTATGAGGTGGAAACTTTTATGGATGGCTCAATCATGACCATTGCCGATGCCCCCTGGCCGGGATTCACACCCGATTTGATCAGCATCGTGCTGGTCATCGCGACCCAGGCAAAAGGGAGTGTGCTTATTCATCAGAAAATGTTTGAAAGCAGACTTTTTTTTGTTGATAAACTCATCGACATGGGAGCCAAAATCATTCTATGTGATCCACACAGGGCAACAGTGATCGGTCTTGACCATCAATACCAGCTAAGGTCAATACGGATGTCGTCACCCGATATCCGTGCAGGTGTTGCTTTATTAATCGCTGCTTTGTCTGCAGAAGGCACCAGCATTATAGACAATATTGAACAGATAGACCGGGGTTACCAGGAAATCGACGTCAGGCTTCAGAAACTTGGAGCACGGATTCGCCGTATCAATAGCTGACAATTTGTCTTAAATAATCAACTGGCAGGTTTTTTGTAATAATTAACACGAATTTTATTCGCATATATTTATTTTATGATTCGCAGTAATAAAAAGAAAGAAAAGTACAAGATGAACAGTACCGACGTAAAAAAACAACCGCTCGAAGATTCAGGTGAGCTGGAAACCCAGGATGATAAACCGATAACGGAAAGCACTGCAAAAAACATCAACGAATTTTCAGAAGCAGGGACAGAAAGTCAGTATGCGGAACTCAATGACAAATATCTTCGTCTTTATTCCGATTTTGATAATTTCAGAAAACGAACACTGAAAGAAAAGATTGAACTGAGCAAATATGCTTCGGCAGATATCATCATCAAACTTTTGCCTGTTCTTGACGATTTCGAACGTGCGATAAAAGCTTTTGATGCATCTTCGGAAGCCGGAAACGCATTGAAAGACGGGACTGTACTTATTTTTAATAAATTTCTGGCGATTCTTAATCAACAGGGCCTTGAACCCATGCGTACAGCGGGCGAATCATTTGACACCGATTTTCATGAAGCGATTACCAATATTCCTGCACCTTCCCCGAACCAGAAAGGGAAAATTCTTGATGAACTTGAAAAAGGGTACCTCCTGAACGGGAAAGTGATCAGATACGCGAAAGTGGTTGTTGGCAGTTAAAGTATAGTTATGTCGAAAAGAGATTATTACGAAATTCTGGAGGTCAGCAAGGATGCATCGCCTGAAGAGTTAAAAAAGGCTTACAGAAAGCAAGCCATCAAATTCCATCCCGATAAAAATCCCGGGAAAAAAGACGCTGAAGATAAATTCAAAGAGGCTGCAGAAGCCTATGAAGTGCTGAGCGACCCGAATAAACGTCAGCGGTATGATCAATATGGCCATGCAGGGACCGGGAACGGTGGATTTGGCGGTGGTGGAATGAATATGGAAGACATTTTCAGCCACTTCGGTGACATTTTCGGAGGTGGTGGTGGTGGAAACGATCCCTTCTCTTCTTTCTTCGGAGGCGGAGGAGGAGGCAGGAGAGGAAAGACAGTGAACCGTGGCTCAAACCTGCGTGTTAAAGTTAAGCTAACGCTTGAAGAGATTGCACACGGAGTTGAAAAGAAAATCAAAGTCAATAAGTATTTATCCTGCAATACCTGCAAGGGGACCGGAGCGAAAGGCGGAAGTTCATATTCCACCTGTTCCACATGCCGTGGGTCCGGTCATGTTTCTCGCGTTACATCTACTTTTCTTGGTCAGATGCAAACAACGCAAACCTGTCCAAATTGTGGCGGCGAAGGTCAGATCATTACGGATAAGTGCACCGATTGTGCCGGTAACGGCGTAATAAAAGGGGAAGAGGTAATCTCGATCAGGATACCAGCCGGCGTGTCAGAAGGAATGCAGCTGTCAATGGGAGGGAAAGGAAATGCAGCCGCAAGAAGCGGAATTGCCGGCGACCTTCTGATCCAGATTGAGGAAGTGGCCCATGAGCGTTTTGAACGTGACGGCAACAACCTGCTGGTGGAACACTATATTTCATTTACGGAGGCTGCACTCGGTAGTAATGCAGAGATTCCGACCATCGATGGTAAAGTTAAAATTAAGATCGATCCTGGAACACAAAGTGGCAAGGTTTTGCGGCTGCGTGGCAAGGGGCTTACCAGCATCAATGGCTATGAAGGGAAAGGGGACCTGCTTATCAGCATCATTATCTGGACGCCTAAAACCCTTTCAAAGGAGGAAAAGAACATGCTGGAAAAACTAGGCACTTCAGATAATTTCAAACCTTCCCCGGGCATGCGCGACAAAAACATCTTTTCCCGGATGAAGGATCTTTTTGAACAATAAATTGTTAATTCATGGATCTTTTCTCAGCTCATTCCGTTTCCAAACAGTATGCCAATCATAAAGCGCTTGACCAGGTCAGCATAAATGTCCCGGAGGGTCATATTTTCGGATTACTTGGACCAAACGGAGCCGGTAAAACAACGCTCATACGGATCATCAACCAGATCATTGCGCCCGACGAGGGTGAACTCTTCTTAATGGGTCGCAAACTCATGCCTGATGACATCGCCCTGATCGGCTACCTTCCTGAAGAGAGAGGGTTGTATAAGAAAATGACAGTGGGCGAGCAAGCCTTGTATCTTGCCCAACTTAAAGGACTTAGCAAACCAGAAGCGCAAAAGCGGTTAAAATACTGGTTTGAAAAGTTTGAAATGAAAGGATGGTGGAATAAAAAAGTGGAGGAACTTTCGAAAGGCATGCAACAGAAGGTTCAATTCCTGGTTACCATCATCCACGAACCAAAACTGTTGATTTTTGACGAACCTTTCAGCGGATTTGATCCTATAAACGCGAATCTTCTGAAGGATGAGATCCTTGCACAAAAAGATAAAGGGGCAACAATCATCTTTTCAACCCACAACATGTCCTCAGTGGAAGAAATTTGCGACGATATTGCCCTGATCAACCGTTCTAAAGTAGTCCTCAGCGGAGCGGTAAGAAATATTAAAAAGACATTTAAAACCAATACCTTCGGAATTAGTTACAATGATTTTGATGGTTCAGTTAAATCCTTGCTCCCTGAAGAATTCAGGGTTATATCTGAAACCAGGGATATTGATCACAGGCATGCCCGGATACAACTCCCCGATGAAGCAACCCCAAATGACCTTATCAGAATCATGCTTCCATTTGTCACCATTTATGCGGTGAACGAACTGATCCCCAACATGAATGACATTTTCATACAGGCAGTAACACAAGTATCACCACAAGCCGTAATGCAAGATTGACATGAATAAAATTTTCCTCATTATCCAGCGGGAATACCTGACCCGTGTCAGAAAACGTACGTTTATTGTTATGACCATCCTGGGTCCTCTCCTCATGGCCGCCACTATTGTGGTTCCCATTTTCCTGGCAACCCGGAATAACGAGACAAAAACGGTAGCCGTTCTCGATGAAACTGGAATTTTTTACGAAAAATTCAAAGATTCTGATGAAATCAGGTTCCACTATCTCGAAAGTGATATCATAACCGCAAAGGCCAATTTCCCAAAGAGCGACGACCACGCACTGTTGTTTATCCCCAAAACCGAGGTAACCCTGCCAACCAATGCCATCATCTATTCTGAAAACACCGTAAGCATCAATGTCACATCCTATATAAAAAATGTGATGGGCAAGCAAATCGAGGAGTTAAAACTCCAGGCCCGGTTAATGGAATTGCAGACCGATAAAAAGGAACCCGTTGCTGTCGATGATATCCTCAGGTCGATAAAAACATCGATTGACATCAACACGATGAAAATCGGCGAAGATGGAAAGGAGTCGAAAAGTTACACTGAAATCAACATGGTTCTCGGGATGTTTGCAGGTATCCTTATCTATTTTTTCATTTTCATGTTTGGTTCACAGGTCATGCGCGGGGTAATTGAAGAAAAAACAAGCCGGATAGTTGAAGTAATAATTTCTTCGGTAAAACCATTTCAGCTCATGATGGGAAAAATAATTGGTGTCGGACTGGTTGGTCTTACCCAGTTTTTACTCTGGGTGGTTCTCACTTTTGCAATTGTTACTGCGGTGACTTCGACCATGACTTCAGGGGAAAATAAAAAATCAGTTACAGAACAGATGGTCACGAACAAGGGAATGAACCCGGCTGTTTCTGAAGCCATTTCATCACAAAGCGAATCCACAGAGGGAATAAATGCTGTAATGGAAGCAATTAATTCGGTAAACTTCCCTGCAATGATCGGGGCGTTTGTGTTTTTCTTTATTGTGGGATACCTTTTATATGCTGCACTGTTCGCAGCGATTGGCGGGGCGGTTGACAGTGAAGCTGACACCCAGCAGTTCATGGTTCCTATTACTATCCCCCTGATTCTAGCCATCGTAATGGCCCAGTTCATCATACGTGATCCTGACGGTCCTGTGGCATTTTGGTTTTCGATTTTCCCTCTCACCTCACCTGTAATCATGATGATCAGGATACCTTTCGGGGTACCCTATTATGAAGTGGCCTTATCCATGGCTTTACTGCTTCTCGGATTCCTGGGAACCACATGGCTTGCCGGCAGAATCTACCGTACAGGAATTCTCATGTATGGGAAAAAAGTCAACTACCGGGAGTTGTGGAAATGGATAAGATATAAATAGTAGCAGACGCATCGCGATGCGTCT
>CAZVNF010000080.1:0-6657 GCA_964628215.1 uncultured Draconibacterium sp. | reverse complement strand
GCATCGCGATGCGTCTTTACTATCACTTATCCAGCATTTTCGTCCATTCGTATTTTTTCCGCTTTTTCCAGTCTCCCTGATGATACACATAACTGGCTATCAGGGGCAGCACACTGGTGGCTTCAGCATACACCATTTTCTCATAAACGGTATCCACCTTGCCCCAACTGGCAGCTTCTTTTAATGTTGAACTGGAGCAGGCGCCATCCCGTGAATCTGCCACCGTTATCTGAACTGCATATTTATGCATCGGAACATCTTTGCCAAGAACCTCCGCGCAAATAACAGTATCCTGAACGAAATTCTTCGGCACACCACCTCCAATCATAAATAGTCCGGAGGTTTTCGCTGCCATTTTAATCTTGGTCAGTTCGAGAAAATCCTTGACCGAGTCGATAGAAACATGTTTTTCCGGATTATCCCATTGGTGTTTTACCAAACCGAATCCTGCACTGCTGTCGCTGAATGCCGGGCAGAAGATCGGCACATTGTGTTCGTAACAAACCTGGACAAGGGAATCCTTCTTTACGGAATTCTTTACAAGCCACTTTCCCATTTCCCGGATAAATTCACGCGATGAATACGGCCTGGTTTCCAGTGAATTGGCAATTTTATTGATGGTAGCATCACAATGTTGAAGTTCTTCTTCATCAATATAAGTATCATAGATCCTGTCGATATAGTTCGCACGTAATTCTTTGTCATCCGCATATGGAGTTCCCTTGTAATGCTTGAATCCAAGCGCCTCAAAAAAGTCCATATCCACAATAGATGCACCGGTGGCAACAATGGCATCGATCATATTGTTTTTCACCAGGTCAACGTATACCTGCATACACCCGGCTGCGCTGGTACTGCCCGCCAGGGTAAGAAAGATGGTGCATCCCTTATCCCTGATCATCATGTTGAGGATATCGGCTGCGGCAGCAGTATCGCGTGAAGTGAATGACATGTCGCGCATGGCATCGATAATCGGGGTTGAGTTGATTGATTTAATATCAATGTGCTTAACCTCTTCCTTTAAAATTGATTTTTTGCTCTTTTTCATCGTTTTTTTTTTTTCAAAAATACTAATAACCAAGTATCTTTAGCATGGATTTAAAACTTTGCTCTTTCGACCATAGTTTGGTGGTAATTTCATCGGTTTCCTCATCTATATCTATCAACACGTGTTTGGGGGCGGGAATCAGGCAATGCTGAATTCCCCCGTAGCCTCCTATCGCTTCCTGATAAGCACCTGTGTGAAACATGCCAATGTACTGTGTTTCCTCCTGGTTAAACTTGGGCAGGTACACGGCGTTGCTATGTTCTTCTGCATTGTAGAAATCCTCACTGTCGCAGGTGAGTCCGCCGAGAAAAACACGCTCATACTCAACATCCCAGTTGTTAATTGCCAGGAGGATAAATTTCTGGTTAATCGCCCAGGTATCGGGTAGTGTGTTCATGAAGGAACTGTCGATCATGTTCCATATTTCCCGGTCATTCTGGCGTTTCTGGTCGATAATAGAATAAAGAACTGCACCGCTTTCGCCAACTGTAAATGACCCGAACTCGGTGAATATGTCTGGATCAGGAACTTCATTACGTTCACATATGCTTTGAATCTGGGCAATGATCTCCTCAGCCATGTATTCATAATCATAAACAAACTCCAGTGAGTTCTTTATCGGCAACCCGCCTCCAATATTTAAAGCAGTCAGTTCAGGGCATATCTTCTTCAAGTCGCAATACACCTGCACACTCTTGGTTAACTCATTCCAGTAATAGGCTTTATCTTTAATTCCCGTATTGATAAAGAAATGCAGCATCTTAAGTTCAAACTTCGGATTATCTTTAATCTTTTCGAGGAAGTAAGGTACAATATCATTATAACGAATCCCCAGCCGGGATGTGTAGAAATCGAATTTGGGCTCCTCCTCAGAGGCAATTCGGATTCCAAGTTTTACTTTATGCTGAATTTCCTGTTCTATCTTTTCCAGTTCAAAGATATTGTCCAGAACAGGGATTACGTTAGTAAACCCATTATTTACAAGGCTTACAATATTCTCAATATACATCGGCCGCTTGAAACCGTTACAGATAATATAGCGGTCCTTTTTAAATAATCCACGTTCGGCAAGATCCTCTATAATGTTAATATCAAACGCTGAAGAGGTTTCAAGGTGGACATCATTTTTAAGTACCTCTTCCAGGACAAAACTGAAGTGTGAACTTTTTGTACAGTAACAATAATGGTAATCCCCCTGGTAATCTACCTTGGCCATCGCTACATTAAACAATCGCTTCGCACGGTGTATCTGTGAGCTTATCTTAGGTAAATAACTTATTTTTAACGGAGTTCCATACTGTTTGATGATGTCCATTAATGGAACCTTGTGAAAATAGAGTTCGTTGTCAACAACCTCAAATTCGGGTTGAGGAAATTCAAACGTCTGTTCAATCAGATCAATATATTTATTTTTCATTCTGTAATTATAAAATACAAACTACTTGGATTGAAACAAAAGTATCAATGTAACTCACTTGGAATGGAATAAAAATGCAAATTTACTTCAATAAATTATAAAATAGCCGAAATGACTGAAAGAAATTAACATTTCTAACCCCAGGAAATAATTTGCAATTAAAGAGGAGTTTGTAAATTTGAAAAAATGAAAATTCCCTGTCATGGATGATCAAAGTACCCTTAACGAGCTTCTCCTTGTAGAAATGGGGAGGAGGAATACTGATTTTGTAGCAGATCTGATCACACAGAAACCTGATGCGTTCCATGCCCTTTTCTGTTTATTCAGCAGCAATACGGAACCTGTTAGCAGAAGAGCTGCATGGGTGCTGGATATAGTTTCGGAGAAACAACCTGAATTAATTGCACCTTATCTGGATAAAATAATAGATTTACTGCCGGTATTCCGGCACGACGGACTGAAGCGCCACTCAATGCGGATACTGGCCCGTTCACCCCTCCCGGATGAACACCGGCTTGGAATACTGATACAAATCTGTTTTGAATGGTTATTATCACCAAATGAAGCTGTTGCGGCAAAGATTTATTGCATGGAGATTCTTTACAGGATAACCCGGATTGAACCGGACCTGAAAAAAGAACTTGCAGATTCTATTGAATGGCGCATGAATGAAGAAACCGCCGGGTTTAAAAACAGGGGGCAGAAAATGATAAACAGGCTCTACAGGGAAATTGACGAGACCAGGAAAGCCTACTGAATTGAACGTTTTATCTACAATTCTAATCTGAATTTTAATTCTATTGGTTATTTCCAAGGAATTTTATAATTTTGCACCCTCAAAAAAAAGGCTTAAGACTTACAATCCATTTTTAAATTCAAAACTCATGCAGCACAAAGGCGTTGTTAAATTTTTTGCGATCACCTTCATTTTGGTTTGTTTATTTCAGTTGTCGTTCACATTTATCAGCTATTATTATTCAGGCAAATCCGACAATTATGCCAATGCCCCGCAGGTGAAAGCTATGGCCAAAACTATGGCTCAGGGTAATCCCTTGAAAGAGGAATACTATTACGATTCTATTTCTAAATCGAGGTTGGAATATTTTAATGATTCCATGGCCTCCGTAGATGTTTTCAATATTCTTCTGAAAAAATATACGTTAAAAGACGTCCGTGAGCGTGAAATCAACCTTGGACTCGACCTGAAAGGCGGTATGAACGTGACCATGGCCGTTTCAGTTCCTGATGTAATCCGTGCCCTGTCAGGTTATAACCAGGATCCAACTTTTTTGAAAGCACTGCAAAGTGCGATCAACAAGGAGAAGACCAGTACCCGCGACTTTGTTGATCTTTTCTCAGAGTCTTTTAAGGAAACCGATCCGAATGCAAAACTGGCCGCCATCTTTAACACTGTCGAGCTTAAAGACAAAATCAATTACAATTCTACCAATGATGAGGTAATCAAAGTTATCCGCGAGGAAAGCAATGGTGCCATCGACCGTACCTATAATATCCTCACCACCCGTATCGACCGGTTTGGTGTGGTTCAGCCAAACATTCAAAGGTTGCAGACTGCAGGCCGTATCCTTATCGAACTGCCAGGCATCAAAGATCCTGAGAGGGTTCGTAAACTTCTGCAGGGAACCGCCCAGCTTGAATTCTGGGAAACATACCAGTTTCCGGCACTCCAGCCTTTCTTCACAGAAGCCAATACAAAGCTGACATCGATTCTTTCCGCAAAGCAGGATTCAACACGGGCCGACAGCACGCTAAAATCGGATACCGCCGCAACCACCCAGGCCATTGCTTCAAAACAGACTCTTGCAGAGAAAAAAGAAACAATAAAGAAAGGTGATACAGCCAAAACAGACACTTCCAAAGGAAATGCACTTCTGAAACAACTGGATAAAGATACCTCCAAAACCTCAGCAGCAAACAAACAAAAAGAGTCGTTTGAAGAATACGCCAAGAAAAATCCATTGTTTGCCTACCTTAACCCGGCAATATACCAAAACAAAGAAGGTCAATATGTGGCCGGTCAGACGGCTATGGTAGGTCGTGCATTTATTAAAGATACCGCCCGTATCAATTATATGCTCAGGGCTACCAAGAGCATGTTTCCACGTGATATGAAACTTGCCTGGTCAGTGAAACCACGTGCTGACTCAAAGGATGTGCTTGAACTCGTAGCATTGAAGGTTACATCGCGTGACGGTTCTCCTGCGCTTGGCGGGGATGTGATCGTAGCAGCACGTCAGGATTATGATCAGAACGGCCGTGTCGAAGTTTCAATGTCCATGAACAGCGAAGGTGCCCGTATCTGGAAAAGGCTTACCGGTGAAAATATCGGGAAACAGGTGGCAATCGTTCTTGACGGTTATGTTTACAGCTATCCTAACGTCAACGGTGAAATTCCCAATGGCATGTCCTCCATTACCGGTGGTGAAATGACTGTTGAAGAAGCACTTGACCTTGCAAATATTCTTAAAGCAGGTAAACTGCCGGCTCCGGCCCGAATCGTTGCTGAAGAAGTTGTTGGGCCATCACTTGGCCAGGAATCAATCAACGCCGGTCTTCTCTCATTTATCATCGCCTTTATCGGTGTTCTGCTCTATATGTCCCTCTACTATAACGGAGCCGGGCATGTTGCCGATATTGCCCTGTTCGCAAACGTTTTCTTCCTCTTTGGGGTTCTGGCATCCATCGGTGCGGTTCTTACACTTCCCGGTATCGCCGGTATTGTTTTAACCCTTGCCATGGCAGTCGACTCGAACGTTATCATCTATGAACGAATGCGGGAAGAAATCCGAGCGGGTAAAGGAATGCGGCTTGTGGTTAAAGATGGTTTCCACCATGCCTATTCGGCCATTATCGATGGTCACGTAACCACCATCCTTACCGGTGTTGTTCTGTATATTTTCGGTTCAGGCCCGGTACAGGGTTTTGCTACAACCCTCGTTCTTGGTTTAGTTCTCTCATTGTTCTCCTCGATTTTTATTGCCCGACTCGTTTTTGAATGGATGCTCGACCGGAATATGAACATTACTACCGGAAATAAGTTTACCATGGACCTCTTCCAGCACACGAAAATAGACTTTATCGGATTAAGGAAGAAAATGTATATTGTTTCTTTGGCCATCATCGTTCCCGGGCTGATCAGTTTGGCTATTCGCGGACTTGACCCGGGCCTTGATTTCACAGGGGGCCGCAGCTATATTGTTCGTTTCGACCAGAATGTATCCACCACTGACATCCGCGAATCTCTGCGCACCCAATTTGGTGAATCACCTGAAGTGAAAACTTTTGGTCCTAAGAACCAGGTCAAAATCACCACAAAGTATATGATCAATGAACGTGGTCAGCAATCTGACTCTATCGTGAGCAGTAAACTGTTTGAAGGTGTAAAAGGCTTCTATAAAAGCCCGATCACCTATACTGATTACAAAGCAAACATACAGGGAAAAATTGTCGGGCAGCTCAGCTCGCAGCGTGTTGACCCGACCATTTCATACTCCTTAATCTGGAAAGCTTTCATGGCTGTATTCTTCTCCCTGATCATCATCTTTGTCTATATTGCCCTTCGTTTTAAAAACTGGCAATTCGGACTCGGTGGAGTCACCGCTCTTACCCACGACTCCCTCATTATCATTGGCGTCTTTTCCCTATTCTACGGAATATTACCCTTCGGAATGGAAGTTGATCAATCGTTTATTGCTGCGTTGCTTACCATTATAGGTTACTCCATCATGGATACGGTTATTATCTTCGACCGAATCCGCGAATACAGAGTACTCTATCCCAAGCGTGATCTTACTCTCAACATCAATGCGGCTATCAACAGCACCCTTGGCAGAACCATTAATACTTCAGGTATAACCCTGGTTGTTTTGATCATCATCTTTATTTTTGGTGGTGAAGTGTTGAGAGGATTCACATTTGCCTTAATCATCGGGGTTATAATCGGAACTTACTCCTCTGTATTTAATGCAACACCGGTAGCATTTGACATTTTAATGTGGCAAAAACGCCGCAAAGAAAAGAAAGAACTGGCTGCTGTAAAAACCAAAGCAAAATAGATTTAATATTTCACACAAGAAATGGCTGTCCCTTCTGATAGGGATAGCCATTTTTTTTACTCCTTCATCAGACTTTTATCTATATTTGTACGTTAATTAGGCAATCCAAATTGCGT
>CAZVNF010000079.1:0-16723 GCA_964628215.1 uncultured Draconibacterium sp. | reverse complement strand
CCCAGATGACAGGTAATGATCTTCAGGTTATTGAAGTCCTTGCCAAGAAAACGACACGCTTTCTGGGCCACATATTTATGCGAGGTGCCATGAAATCCATAGCGGCGGATCTTGTATTTTTCATAAAATTCATACGGTATGGCATAAAGGTATGAATAGTCAGGCATTGACTGATGGAATGAGGTGTCGAATACAGCAACCTGCGGAACATTCGGGAGAATAGCTTCCATGGACAAAATCCCTTTCAGATTGGCAGGGTTATGTAACGGAGCCAGCTCAATGCATTTTTCAATGTCCTTTTTTACGCTCTCTGTAATGAGCACACTCGTTTTGAAATTTTCACCGCCATGTGCCACGCGATGACCTACCGCCACAATTTCATTGTCATTTTGAATCACACCATATACCGGATCCTTAAGTGTTTTCAGTATAAGGTTGATCCCAACCTGATGATCGGGGATATCCTGAACAACTTTATATTTTTCCTTACCGGTTACCTGGTGTGTAAGCTCACTGGTAGGTAACCCGATACGGTCAAGTAATCCTTTGGCTTTGAGATCTGTTTCCTCAGAAAGTTCAATGAGTTGGTACTTGATGGACGAGCTGCCGCAGTTTAAAACAAGGATTTTCATCGATCGAAAATGTTAGTTTGATTGGTAGTGACGTTTGAAGTTTATTTCCCGGATCGGAAAGAGCGAATGTTAGGTTATGCAAAGTTACAACAATATTATTATTTTACAACCGAAAACATTAAAATTAACGTAACATACTCGTTTTTTTTCAATATGGGTCATTTTCTTTGCAGAACAGTGAAGGGCGTAAATAATTTAATAGTAATTTTGGACACCCTAACCAAGCGCTACCGATATGGCTTTGATCAATTCCGTGATTTCATGGCTGATGAAAAAGCGCATTCATCAGATAGAACTATTTATGCAATATCCTGAAGAAGTGCAAACGGAGTGGCTGCGCAAGCTTCTTTCATCTGCACGGAATACTGAATGGGGAAAGCAATATGATTTTAAATCTATTTCCACCCCTGATCAGTTTAAAAACCGCCTTCCGGTTCAGGATTATGATTCAATAAAAGGCTCCATTGAAAGGCTGAGGCAGGGAGAACAGAATATTTTGTGGCCTTCGGAAATTAAATGGTTTGCCAAATCGTCGGGAACAACCAATGATAAAAGCAAGTTTATCCCTGTAAGCCAGGAAGCGCTGGAGGAGTGTCATTTCAAAGGAGGAAAGGATTTGCTTTCCATCTATTGCAACAGCCACCCCGAAACTCTGCTTTTCGATGGGAAGTCGATCGCCATGGGTGGCTCGCATCAGATCATGGAGGTGAACAATGAATCGTATATTCAGGGTGATCTTTCAGCCATTCTGATTCAGAACCTGCCTGGCTGGATTGAGTTTATGCGAACTCCCAATCTTTCGATCGCGCTTATGGATGAGTGGGAAAGCAAGATCGAAAAGATGGCGGATGCAACTATTCAGCACGATGTGACCAGTATTTCCGGAGTTCCGTCCTGGACCCTGCTTCTTTTCAAACGTGTACTGGAGAAAACGGGCAAATCAAACCTTCTGGAAGTGTGGCCCAACTTTGAACTGTTTATCCATGGAGGGGTTAATTTTTCTCCATACCGTGAGCAATTCAGGCAGATACTACCTTCAGCCAGAGTAAATTACCTGGATACATACAACGCTTCGGAGGGTTTTTTTGGTATACAGGACCGCAATATGGCCGAGGATATGCTGCTGATGCTTGATTACGGAATTTACTATGAATTTATCCCGATGAATCAGGTGGGAACAGAGTACCCTGATGCACTGAACCTGTCGCAGGTGGAGTTGAATACAAATTATGCCATGGTCATAACAACCAATGCCGGTTTATGGAGATATATGATAGGAGATACCATACAATTTACCTCATGCCACCCTTACAGGATCAGAATTTCAGGACGCACCCGCAATTTTATCAATGCTTTCGGAGAGGAACTGATAATCGATAATGCGGACAAGGCAATGGCCATCGCCTGTGAACGCAGTCATGCCATCGTTGCTGAATATACAGCGGGTCCGGTCTATTTATCAGGAAACCACAAAGGAGCTCATGAGTGGCTCATAGAATTTGAGCGCACGCCCGACGACCTGGCCTTTTTTGCTGAAGCCCTTGACACCGCGCTTAAATCGCTCAACTCTGATTATGAGGCAAAACGATACCATGGATTGATGCTTGATGAACCCCGGATCATCTCCGTACCCGCCCATACCTTTTATAACTGGCTTAAATCGAAGGGAAAACTTGGCGGACAGCACAAAGTGCCCCGATTGGCCAACGACCGAAAATATATTGATGAAATCCTGAATTTGATAGCGGCGGGTTAATTCCTTTTTTTAATTTTGATCACAAATTTAAACCTATGCATATTGCAATCGCCGGAAACATCGGCTCCGGGAAAACAACGCTGACTGGATTGCTTGCCAAACATTTCGGATGGGATCCGCATTATGAGGATGTGGATACTAATCCTTACCTGGGGAGTTTTTATGAAGATATGCAACGCTGGTCGTTTAACCTGCAGATCTACTTTTTAAACAGCCGGTTCAGGCAGGTGGTTGATATCAGGAATTCGGGAAAGACAGTCATCCAGGACCGTACCATTTACGAGGATGCCTATATTTTCGCTCCCAACCTGCATACGATGAGCCTCATGAGCACCCGCGATTATGAAAATTACCGGTCGCTCTTTGACCTTATGAGTACATTTATCCAGCCCCCGGATCTTTTGATCTATCTGCGTGCAAGTGTGCCTACGCTTGTCAGCCAGATTCAAAAACGCGGCCGGGATTACGAAAATGCCATTCGTCTCGATTATCTCAAGAACCTGAACGAAATGTATGAAGATTGGATTGAGGGATATAAATTCGGAAAATTGCTGATTATTGATGCGGATACACTTAAGGTGAGCGAAAAACCCGAAGACCTTGGCCAGGTGATTGAAAATATTAATGCACAGCTTCACGGACTTTTTTAGGTTTATAGTACCCGGAGAAAAAACAAAATGAAGATACTGGGCGTTATTCCTGCACGATATGCTTCTTCGCGGTTTCCGGGAAAACCACTGGTGGTGATCAACGGAAAAACAATGATCCGGCGTGTTTATGAGCAGGCGGTTCAATGCAGCATGCTTACAAAGGTTGTTGTGGCCACTGATAATGAGACAATTTTCAATCATGTCAGGTTGTTTGACGGAAACGTCCTGATGACCCGCGGAAATCACACCAGCGGAACGGAAAGGTGTGCTGAAGTACTTGATAAACTGGTCAAAGCGGGTGAAGAATATGATTTTCTGATCAACATACAGGGTGATGAACCCTTTATCGATCCTGCTCAAATCAGCCAGGTGGCTGCTTGTTTCAGTAACCCCGACACCCGGTTGGCCACCCTGATAAAGAAAATTTCTCAGCAGGATGAGTTGTCCAGTCCCAATGTTGTGAAGGTGGTGGTGGATAAACAGGGCCATGCGTTATTATTCAGCAGGGCGGCCATTCCTTATTTCCGTGGAAAAGAACCGGAAGAATGGTTGTCAGCAGCAACCTATTACAAGCATATTGGAATTTACGGCTATAGCTCTTCTGTGCTGAAAAAAATTGTTGAACTGCCTGTTTCCGGTCTTGAGCAAACCGAATCTCTCGAACAGTTGAGGTGGCTTGATAATGGCTTTAGAATACAAACACAAATTACAGAATACGAGGGTGTTGCCATTGACACACCGGCAGATTTATTAAAAATTACTAACAGTACGGAAACCTTTCATCAATAATCCCGTATCTTAGCGGACTGAAAAACAGCTGGAAAATGGACATCCGTCAAAGTATCGCAGAATTACTTACCTGTCACAACTGCGTGATCATACCGGGATTTGGTGGCTTTATAGGCAATTACTCTCCGGCGCGGATCGACCCGGTGTACCATGCTTTTCACCCACCCGCAAAAAAACTTCTTTTCAACATCAACCTCAGGCAGAATGACGGACTGCTGGCAAATGCAGTAGCGGCTTCCATGGGCGTCTCCTATACCGATGCATGCAAGTTGATTGATGATTTTATTGAAGACTGCCGTTTCAGCCTGAAAGCAGGCAAACCGTTTATACTTCCCGATGTTGGCCAGCTATATTCAGGCCAGGAGGGGATCATCTTTTTTGAGCAGGACCCCGGTTCCAATCTGCTTCCTGACGCGTTCGGACTGACTTCTTTCATTTCACCACCCATAATCAGGAATTCCTCCGGTATTAATCCAGACTGGGAAATTCCCGGGCAGGTGGCACAACCGGCCAGGAAATTTGTTTTCCCCCGGGCAATCAAGTGGGCTGCAGCGGTGGCATTGCCAGTAGGAATTGCAGCAATTATCGGGGTAACACAGTACGATAAAATAACGGCAAACATTGCAAACAGTGCCGGCATGCTGAATTCGGTTCTGGCCAGGTTTTCCGAACCATCACCGGTAACAAAGAAAACAGCTCCTGTCCCGGCGAAAATAACCCTGGTGCAACCTGTCGCAGTACCCATTCCTGAACCCCCGGTAACCGTTAATCCTGTTGCGGTTGAGAACAACGATTCGTATGCCGTGATCGTAGGCGCCTTCAAAATAAAGGAGAATGCTGAGAAGTTAGTGGCTGAATTACAGACAAGGGGAGTCGATGCATCCATTTTTGACCAATCCCGTACCGGTCTTTTCCGGGTCACCATAGGAACAAGTTCCGATATGTCAGAAGCAAAGAATATGCTGGCATCAGTTTCCGCAGATTTCAGCGGAGCCTGGATACTTTCAAAATAATCCTTTCCGTGGCGAAAAAGAAACTGGTCCACTTTCAGGAAAATCTCTCTTTCCCCCACCTTATCCAGCCTTCTTACAACGATTTGTTTACGGATTTTTATCTCAGGGGATCATGGCAACGGACATTTTTCAACAATGACCACCCAATAATTGCAGAACTTGGATGCGGCAAGGGAGAATATACGGTAGGGCTGGCTGAACAATATCCTGAAAGAAATTATGTAGGCATCGACTGGAAAGGAGCCAGGCTCTGGCGGGGCAGTAAAACCGTTTCGGAGCAGGGTCTGAAAAATGCCGGTTTCGTCCGGGCCATGGTTGACCATGTTGAGCAGATTTTCGGACAGTCGGAAATTGCGGAAATCTGGATCACCTTTCCCGATCCGCAGTTAGGAAAGGAAAGACTGAGGCTGACTTCACCGGTTTTCCTGGCCAAATATAAAAACATCCTCATGCCGGGCGGCCTCATCCACCTGAAAACAGACGACCAATTTCTTTATTCCTATACCATGGATGTGATCAGAGATCATAAGCACACCCTGATTTGGGCCACAGATGACCTTTATCAGACAGGAACCACACTTGATGTGGTTTCCATTCAGACCTATTATGAAAAAAGGTGGCTGGAAATGGGCAAGAAGATTTGTTATATACAGTTTCAAATAAACACGATATGAAGAAGTACGCGATACTCCTTATGTTTATGACCATCCTGCGTTTTTCGGCCATGGCAGAGGAGGGAATGTGGATTCCTATGCTGCTTGAGCAGCTGAATATTCAGCGGATGCAGGATCTTGGTCTGAGACTTACCGCAGACGATATATACAGTGTAAACCATTCAAGCCTGAAAGATGCCATTGTTCAGTTCGGAGGAGGCTGTACTGCCGAGATCGTATCTGCAGAGGGGCTGATTCTTACAAATCATCATTGCGGCCTCGGTGCAATACAGCGCCAGAGTTCGATTGAGCATGATTACCTCACAGATGGATTCTGGGCAGGCTCTTTTCAGGAGGAACTGCCTTGTGCCGGTGTATCGGTTACCCTTCTGGTCAGGATGGAGGATGTAACCGCCCGCGTGCTGGAAGGTGTGGATGATAAAATGAATCAGTTTCTCCGGGCCCAGATCATCAAACAGAATGCCGAGAAGCTGGAACGGGCAGCCATGAAAGGAAATAATTATGATGCCCGGATCAGGCCGTTTTTTTATGGCAATCAGTATTATCTGTTTGTGAATGAAATATTTAAGGATGTGAGACTGGTTGGGGCCCCCCCGTCGAATATCGGCAAATTCGGAGGAGACACCGACAACTGGATGTGGCCCAGGCACACGGGCGATTTCTCGGTTTTCAGGATATATGCCAATAAGAACAATGATCCGGCAGTCTATTCAAAAGAAAATGTGCCCTACAAACCAAAAACCTATCTCCCCATTTCACTAAAAGGATATCAGAAAAACGATTTTACGTTTGTTTTTGGCTATCCGGGAAGTACGCGGGAGTACCTGACATCATATGGTGTGGACCTGATTGCAAATAAGGAAAACCCGCTGAAAATACGCCTGCGCGGACAACGGCTTAATGTGATCAATTCTGCCATGGATGAAAACCGCCTTGTGCGCATACAATATACTGCAAAGGCCAATGGCATAGCGAATTACTGGAAAAAGATGATCGGCGAATCCCGGGGTATCCGCCAGGTAGGTGCCGTGTCAAAGAAGGAGCAATTTGAGCAGCGTTTCCAGTCCTGGGCAGATTCCACCCCCGAAAGTCAGTTAAAATATGGTAACCTGCTTCCGGCATTCAAGTCAGCCTATCAGAATTACCTTCCGTTTGATCTTTCTGCAGCCTTCATCAGTGAGGCCGGGCAGAACATTGAAATCGTCAGGTTCGCCGCCGGTTTCAGAGATCTCGTGAAACTTAGCAAAAAGAAACCTGTCAGCAGTGATGATATACTTAGTGCCACAGAAAGCCTTAAAAAAATCACCCGGGATTTTTATAAAAATTACCAGGTTTCCATTGATCAAAAAATAATGGTGGCCATGCTTACCGAAATGAATGCAGGGATGGACCGGACTTATCTGCCGGATGTATTTGCCGGAATAGGTAAATCATATAAATCAGACATGGAGGCTTATGCAGCCAATCTTTTTTCCACCTCTGTTTTTGCAGATTCATCGAGAATTCTGAAATTTCTGGGTTCCTATAAGGCATCTCATGTGAAAACGCTGGAAAAAGACCCTGCTTTTGAGCTGATGGTCAGTATCTATGCACGAATTGAAAAAGACCTCATGCCGCAAATGATGCTGATTTCCGGTCAGATCGACAGTCTCCAGAGAGTTTACATGGCTGGCCAGATGGAAATGCAGCAGCAACGCGTGTTTTACCCTGATGCAAATTCCACCCTGCGCATTGCCTACGGCAAGGTGGATGATTACAAACCTGCTGACGGGGTGGATTATGGCTATTTTACCACACTGGCCGGGGTAATGCAGAAGGAAGATTCTGCCGTGTATGACTACCATGTTGATGCGCGGCTGAAAGAACTCTACGCAACAAAGGATTACGGTGTATATGCTGACCGGGATGGAACCATGCATGTTGCCTTTACGGCAAGCAACCATACCACAGGTGGGAATTCGGGCAGTCCTGTCTTAAATGCAGAAGGTCACCTGATCGGGATCAACTTTGACCGAAACTGGGAGGGCACGCTCAGCGATTTAATGTATGATCCTTCTCAATGCCGTAATATTTCGCTCGATATCAGGTACTGCCTTTTCGTGATAGATAAAGTTGCAGGAAGCAGCCGTTTGATCAGGGAGATGAAAATTATTCAACCATAGATGTTCACCAGTGCATTCTGGATGGTCGGATATTTATACCTGAAACCAGCCTGCATCAGTTGCTCGGGAATTACACGCTGCCCTTCAAGCAAAACCTGGGCACCTTCTCCAAAGATGAATTTAAGGGCAAAAGCCGGCACAGTAAACCAGGAAGGTTGATCAAGCACCTTTCCCAGTTTGTCGGTGAACTCGGCATTGTTGCTGGGAAATGGGGATACAGCATTAACCACTCCCCTGATCTGCTCGTGGCTGATGATGAAGATGATCGCATCAACCAGGTCGGTAATGTGGATAAAGGATACAGGTTGGTTCCCATTCCCTAATTTCCCGCCTAACCCGATACTAAATGGGGTGTGCATTTTTTTTAAAGCACCGCCATCTTCCCCGAGAACGACCCCCAACCGTAAAATCACCAGGCGGGTGGAATCTGCTGACGAGAGAGCTTCCTGCTCCCATTTACGGCATACTTCTGCCAGGTAGGAATCTGCCAGTGCCCGGCTTGTTTCACTATGGATGTGCGTTGAATCATAAATTCCGATAGCAGAGGCTGAAATGTATACTGAAGGCTTTTTCAGGGCACGGTTGATTGACCCGGTGATTTTCCGGGTAGTATCCACCCGGCTGCTGAGGATCTCCGTTTTATATTCAGGAGTCCATTTTTTTGAGACAGGTGCTCCGGCCAGATTAATTACAACATCGGCCCCTTCTGTAAACTGATTAAGAAAATCCTGGTCAGACAGGGCAAATGAATCGCGGTCAATTACCTTTATCGTCCAACCCAATCCCCTCATTTTCTTTGTCAAAGCCTGACCGATAAAACCGGTGGACCCGCTGAGTGCAACAATCATACGTTTTTTTGTGTAAAGTTATGGAATTCTTTAATTTTGTGGTACTTTTATGGCCTACAATAAGATCTTATCCCATACTAAAAATACTAAAAAACAGATCAAGACACTCGTCATGGATACGAAAGACAAGCCAAAATTATTTTCAGAATTTCCTCCGGTTTCAACAGCCACATGGGAAGAAAAGATCATTGCCGACCTTAAGGGTGCGGACTACAGTAAAAAGCTGATCTGGAAAACAGATGAAGGATTTGACGTCAAACCCTATTATCGTTCTGAGGACCTTGCAGGGCTTGAATACCTCAACTCACTCCCCGGGAACCCACCCTATGTTCGCGGTCCCAGGCAGCACGACAATGAATGGATTATCAGGCAGGACATCGATTCTACGGATATTCCCCAAAGCAATTTATTGTTGCTGGATGCCATTGCAAAAGGAGCGGGAGCCATTGGCCTTAAGGCGACAGATGTTACTACGCACAAACAATTAAGTGAACTGCTTGCCGGCGTTGATTTTGCTAAAACCGCGGTGAATTTCATCTCTGCCAAGTCCTACCCGCTTGCGCTTGAGTTTTTAATTTATGAATTACGACATCGTGGAACCGGGCTGGAACAGATCAAGGGATCCGTTAATTTTGATCCACTCAGTTATCTGCTGTTGCACGGGGAATTATATATCAGCTGGGAACATGATCTGGAAGAGGCAGAGTATTTACTTGGCATTGTCAGGGAAAAAATCCCGGGGTTCAAAGTAATTACCATCAATGGCCACTATTTCCAGAACGCAGGTTCAACCCTGGTGCAGGAACTTGCTTACAGCCTGGCTTCAGCCAGCGAATACCTGGCCAGTTTAACAGGTCGCGGATCCCTGGTTGACGAGGTTGCTCCATACATTCAGTTCTCATTAGGCATCGGACCGAACTATTTTATGGAAATTGCAAAACTCAGGGCTGCCCGTCTTCTGTGGTCGCGCATGATTGAACAATTCCAGGCAAAAAAGGAAGATTCCTACAGATTGTTTATTCATTCAACTACTGCATTATGGAATAAATCGATCTACGATCCCTATGTGAATATGCTCCGCACCACAACCGAAGGCATGTCGGCAGCCCTCGGAAATGCCGATTCGGTTACCATTCATCCGTTCGATACCACTTTTAAAGAATCTGATGAAATTTCAAGAAGAATCGCACGAAATCAGCAGCTTGTCATGAAAGAGGAGTGTTACCTCGATAAAATTGCCGATCCGGCCGCAGGGTCATATTATATCGAAAACCTCACTCATTCCATTGCACATCATGCCTGGGAGAAGTTTAAAGAGGTTGAAGCCAGGGGAGGCATGCTTGAATGTATAAAATCCGGTTTCATCCAGGGTGAAGTAGAGCAAAGCCGGAATCAGAAGTCGTTGGATATTGCCCGGCGCAAAATTGTGATGCTTGGAACCAACCAGTTTCCGAACCTGATGGAAACCATGAGTGATCACATTCAGCTGGATGCAGTTAAGCAGGATACCGTGCCTTCAACTTACAAAAAGCTTACCCCTTTCCGTGTTGCTGCAGGATTCGAAGAGATCAGGCTGGCTACTGAACGATTTGTAAAAAACGGGAATAAGCGCCCTGCGGTCTTCCTCTTTACCATGGGGAACCTTGCCATGCTGCGGGCGCGTGCGGGTTTTGCAACCAATTTTTTTGGTTGTGCCGGGTATGAAATTATTGATAATCAGGGATTTTCAACCGTTGATGAAGGAATAGCCGCTGCTCTTTCCTCGGCTGCAGAGATCATCGTGATATGCAGTTCAGATGAAGAATACCCGGTGATAGTTCCTGAGATAGCCGGGAAAATGAAATCGTTTAAAAACACCCTCCGGATTGTTGTTGCCGGGTTCCCCAAGGAGTTCATTGACTCCTTTAAATCAGCCGGGGTTGACGATTTCATCCATGTGAAAACCAGTCTTCTTGACACATTGCATGAATATCAGCGAATTCAGGGGATAATCTAATTAATACTAACCGTTATGACCGGAAATTCATCAAGTACACCCCAGAGGCCTTTACAGGTGCTGGTAGTTGACGATAATGCCATAAATATCCGGTTGATGACGGTTGCATTGACCCGTCTTGGACATGAGGTAGATTCGGCTGATCAGGGTGCAGCATCCGTGCAGAAATTTTCGGAGAAGCATTATGATGCCATATTAATGGATATCATGATGCCAATCATGGATGGAATTACCGCTACCCGTGAAATAAGAAAGCTGGAAGCTGAGCGCCAGACCCCGCAGACAGACCGGGTGAAAATTATTGCTGTAACGGCCAATGCATTCGACGATGATCGTGCAAAGTTGTTTGAAGCCGGGATGGACTATTATTTGAACAAACCATTTGAAATTGGAGAACTTCAGAGGCTGTTAAGTCTGTAAAAATAACACAATGATGTTTTTGCCTGTTCGTTTCTGTTTTATTCCGGTCACAATACTCCTGTTGGGGTTCATCCCGACAGGTTGCCTCTGGGCCCAGGATGAAAAGATTCGTGAAGAAATTGAGGCGGAGAAGGACCAGGGAACTCCTGCTTTAAATCTTGGTGCTGATCTGGTAAGCCGCTATGTTTGGCGTGGAATTGATTATGGAAATTCACCGGCTGTCCAGCCCAACCTCTCCTTTTCCTGGAAAGGGTTCAATATTGGAGCCTGGGGTTCTTATGCATTTGCAGGAAACCATATTCAGGTGAATGATTCGACCATTGCAAATGCCGGAACCTATGCGGAAACCGATTTATTCCTGTCATATACCTATGAATGGTTTACCCTCATGGTGTTTGACTATTTCACAATGAACGGATTGAACCCAAACGAAGGTAACCGCTATTTCGATTACTCCAATGCCACGACTGGCCATACATTTGAAGGATGCCTTTCTTTTGAAGGGCCTGAGAATTTTCCCTTGCAGATCCTGGCAAGTACCCTGTTTTACGGCGCCGACAAAGACCAGGATTCAACAGGAGTTTACGGCCTCGGCACCCGAAACAATTATTCCACCTACTTTGAGGTTGCGTATAACTTTCACCTGAAGAAACCCGGGGTGGACCTGAAACCTTTTATCGGGGGCATCCCTTTCGGAAGTTCCTGGTACGGACCCTGTGCGGGAGTGACTAACCTGGGCCTTACTGCAAAGAAGGAGATTACAGTTACTGCGCAATATTCATTGCCTGTCCAGGTATCACTGATCACCAATCCGCAGTCACAAAGTGTGTTTTTTATTTTTGGTATTTCATTTTAAAAACCTACACCCACTATACTTAGAACGATGAGACCTGATTTTAAAAATGTTGACCTGAAAAAAGCACCCATGCATGAATCTTTTGCGGAATGGGAAAAAAAGGCAGGGATAAAACAAAGCTGGAAAACCCCGGAACAAATTCCGGTAAAACCTGTATTTGGTGACAGTGACTTGCAGGGAATGGAGCACCTGCATTATGCGGCCGGTTTGCCACCCTTTCTCAGGGGGCCTTACTCCACCATGTATGTAATGAGCCCGTGGACCATCCGCCAGTATGCAGGCTTTTCCACAGCTGAAGAGTCGAACGCCTTTTATCGCCGCAACCTCAAAGCCGGCCAGAAAGGATTATCGGTTGCATTCGACCTGGCCACCCACAGGGGATATGATTCTGATCACGAACGGGTGGTGGGTGATGTTGGTAAAGCAGGCGTGGCGATAGATTCCATACTTGACATGAAGATCCTGTTTGACCAGATACCGCTCGACATCATGTCGGTTTCCATGACCATGAATGGCGCCGTGTTGCCTATCCTTGCGTTTTACATTGTAGCTGCAGAGGAGCAGGGCGTTCCGATGGCCAGACTCACCGGAACGATCCAGAATGATATTCTGAAGGAATTCATGGTACGGAATACCTATATTTATCCACCCAGTCCTTCCATGAAAATCATCGCAGACATCTTCGAATATACTTCGAAGAATATGCCTAAATTCAATTCGATCTCCATCAGCGGCTATCACATGCAGGAGGCCGGCGCCACAGCTGATATTGAACTGGCCTACACCCTTGCCGACGGACTGGAATACCTGCGGGCTGGTATTAATGCCGGCATGGATATCGATACCTTTGCACCCCGTTTATCATTTTTCTGGGCTGCAGGGATGAACCATTTTATGGAAATCGCAAAAATGCGGGCTGCAAGGATTCTTTGGGCAAAAATTGTAAAACAGTTCAATCCGAAGAATCCCAAGTCGATGGCACTGCGCACCCATACGCAAACCTCAGGATGGAGCCTTACCGAGCAGGATCCTTTTAACAATGTGGCACGCACCTGTGTTGAAGCACTGGCAGCCGCGCTGGGGCACACCCAGTCGCTGCATACCAATGCCCTTGATGAGGCCATTGCCCTTCCTACTGATTTTTCAGCACGCATCGCACGCAATACACAAATCTACCTGCAGGAAGAAACGCAGATATGCCGGTCCCTTGATCCGTGGGCAGGTTCTTATTACGTGGAAATGCTGACCAATGAAATTGCCCATAAAGCCTGGGCATTGATCGAAGAGGTGGAAGTGCTGGGAGGAATGGCAAAAGCCATCGAAACGGGCATTCCGAAAATGCGGATTGAGGAGGCCTCGGCTCGTAAGCAGGCCAGGATTGACACAGGGAAAGATAAAATTGTAGGGGTAAATCTTAACCGGCTTGAAAAAGAGGATCCGATCGAGATTCTGAATGTGGACAATGCCGCTGTTCGCGAATCGCAGGTGCTCAGGTTGCAGCACCTAAGGGACAATCGTAATAATGAAGAGGTACAGGCTGCATTGGATGCATTAACTGCATCAGCTTCTTCAGGTGAAGGTAACCTTCTGGCACTGGCAATTGATGCGGCGCGCAAGCGAGCCTCACTGGGTGAAATTTCATTTGCACTTGAAAAAGTTTATGGGAGGTATAAAGCGGTGATACGAAGCATTTCAGGAGTGTATTCCTCTGAATCAAAAGACAATGAGGTTTTTGCAAAGGCACGGGAACTGGCCGACCAGTTTGCTGACCTTGAAGGTCGCCGTCCGCGCATCATGATTGCAAAAATGGGTCAGGACGGTCACGACCGGGGAGCCAAGGTGGTTGCCACCGGGTATGCAGATATCGGGTTTGATGTTGACATCGGCCCCTTATTTCAAACACCGGCTGAAAGTGCCAAACAGGCGGTTGAAAATGATGTTCACATCCTGGGTGTTTCCAGCCTGGCTGCCGGACATAAAACCCTGGTTCCCCAGGTGATAGAAGAATTGAAAAAATTGGGCCGCGAAGATATCATGGTGATTGTGGGCGGTGTAATCCCTCCCCAGGATTATGATTTTCTTTACAAGTCGGGCGCGGTTGCTATTTTTGGACCGGGTACTGTTGTTTCCGAAGCAGGGATAAAATTGCTGGAAATCCTGATCGAAAGCCGGAAATAGTTCATGGAACTGCTAAAGTTCACCCTGCCGAACGGCATCAGGCTGGTGCATTTTCCTGTGCAGAGCCCTGTTGCACATTGCGGTATTTTCATCCATGCCGGGTCGCGCGATGAAACAGATTCTGAGCATGGAATTGCCCACTTCATCGAGCATACCATTTTCAAAGGAACTGAAAAGAGGAATGTTTTTCAGGTGCTCAACCGCCTTGAAAATGTAGGTGCGGATATGAACGCGTATACAACAAAGGAGGAAACCTGTATTTATGCTTCCTTTCTCTGTGAGTTTTACGACCGTACGCTCGAACTTTTCCAGGATATTTTTTTTCACTCCCTGTTTCCGGAGAAGGAACTGGAGAGAGAAAAGCAGGTGGTGATGGATGAGATCAGGTCATACAGGGACACCCCGGATGAGCAGATTTTTGATGACTTTGAAGACCTGGTTTTTGCAGGACATCCCCTCGGGAAAAACATTCTGGGCACTGCAAAAAGTTTGAAAGGTCTGAAGCAGAAAAGCATCCTGGATTTTATTCATCGCAATTACCGGTTTACCGAGGTGGTGATCGCCTCCGTTGGGAATATTGATTTTAAAAGACTGGTCAGGCTTGTTGACAAGTACTTCTGCGATCATCCCGGGCGGGGACAGAGCCATCCGAGAATGACATTCACCGGTTACCAGCCGTTTAATAAAATCCTCCAGAAAAGAACTTCCCAGGTACATTGCGTGGTAGGTGGCCCGGCCTATGCTTACGCACATGAACGTCGTATTCCGCTGGCCCTGCTGAACAACATGCTGGGTGGGCCTGTAATGAACTCCCGTTTGTCACTGGCTCTGCGTGAACGCAATGGTCTTACTTATCACAATGAATCAAGTTATACTGCCTATTCGGATGCCGGGATCATCCAGATTTATTTTGGTACCGACCCTGTTCACAGTGAAAAGGCCCTGGCAATTGTACACCATGAACTGAAACGGCTTCGGGACGAAAAATTGAGTAAAATCCAGCTCCATACCATTAAAAAACAGATTACCGGTCAGTTGGCCATCGCGCAGGAATCGAATATGGCCACCATGCTTGCAATTGGGAAAAGTTATCTGCTTCAGAACAGGTTCGACCCCATTGGCCTGATCATTAAACGGATAGAGGATACAACTGCTGAGGAACTGATCGAAATTGCCAACGAAGTTTTTGAACCCTCAAAATTAAGCATGCTGACGTTTAAATAATTTACGTTTCGGGGTTATTATCAGTCAGAATACCAGCCCCGAATGGGGCGTAATATACTAGCGATGGGTGAAGCCCATCGATATAAAATACAATAGATTGAGCTGCGGGTATTCAACCTTACAGCGCCAGAGGCACGATATCTTTATATATTTCGCTCCTATGGAGCTCTGTGGCAAAGACTACATGTAACCTGCTACAAAGATGTCGCGCCTATGGCGCTAAGATGTTCGCTGTAAACACCACTGGTATAATTGCGTTCAATCAAAAACGTTATAATTTGTTTTCGGCAAGAAACTTTTCCCTGTATTTAAAAATCCCCTCCACCTGCCTGTGGATGAACATCTGGTCGAGCAGGTTTCCTAAAATCCCCAGTGGAACCTTGTAAAACAGCTTATCCGTCATAAGAATTCCATTTTCCACTTTTTCAAAATGATGCTCATGATGCCAGATCGCATAGGGTCCGGCGCGTTGGTCGTCAACGAAGTAATATGGTTCTTTTACCTGGGTGATTTCGGTGACCCAGGTCATGGGAATACTGAATACCGGTGATACTTTATAGGTAATGATCAACCCCGGATACACTTTATCCGGAAGGTTTGAGGTGATCACAAAATTCATCCCGGGTGGTGTGATTTTGCTCAGGTTGGCAGGATTGCTGAAAAATTCCCAGGCTTTTTCTGCGGTCATGGGCAAAAATTGTTTGAATTCGAGCTTGCGCATATTTTTTCTTCTTACAGTTCAGGCAAAGCTATTTAAAAATGAGACGCTGAAAGAAATATTGTCTGGTTCGGCGGGATCTTTGTATTTTGCAGGCTTAAAAGGAGGAATCATGATCACAGGAGTTTTAACAGCATACTCTGAATCCCATACCACCCCGGAAAACCCGCTGCTGGCCAGACTGAACCGTGAAACCCACCTTTCACAGGTATATCCCCAGATGCTTTCGGGACATTTACAGGGGGCATTGCTGCGCATGATGGTGCAGATGATCAAACCGGAGCGGTTGCTTGAAATAGGGACATTTACCGGGTATTCGGCCATAGCGATGGGGTTGGGGCTTAACTCAGGCCTCCCTGGGGAGAGCGGAGGAGCAGTACTGCATACAATTGAAGTGAACGCCGAACTGGAAGATGGCATCCGGAAATTCATATTGGAAGCAGGGCTCGAAAATACAGTCCTGCTGCATATCGGCGATGCACTTGAAATTATTCCTGAACTGGACGAAGTGTGGGATCTGGTTTTTATCGATGCTGACAAACCCAACTACCTGAATTATTATAACCTGGTTCTGCCCCGCATACGGTCGGGCGGTTTTATCATTGCCGACAACGTACTATGGGATGGGAAAGTAACCGGCGATCCTGAAAAAATGGACAAAGACACCCGCGGCATTGTTGAATTCAATGAATTTGTGCATCACGACCCACGGACAGAAAACCTCATACTCCCCGTCAGAGACGGCCTCATGATCATCCGAAAGCACTAATTTCACTATTTCGCTACCTCGCTATTTCGCCATTTCGC
>CAZVNF010000078.1:0-17238 GCA_964628215.1 uncultured Draconibacterium sp. | reverse complement strand
CCTGTTTTTAAGCTCGAATAAAGATACAAACATATTAAATAAAAACAAGATAACCAAACAATGATAGTGGATTTAATGAAAACAGGAGTTAAATGCAAAATACCCGTTATACATTGCCGGAAATTAACAGAAATATTACCTTTGCCGGCTAATTCACTAAAGCAATACTCCTCCATGCCATCTGACAATAAGAATATATTCCCGGTGTTTCATGAGATATTAGGCCGGCCAGAAAAAGAACATTTATTGAAACAGCGGGCAAAGGTAATCTGGCTGACCGGTTTATCAGGTGCAGGTAAAACCACCCTTGCAAAATACCTCGAAGAGGCTTTATTCGACAAAGGATACCTGACACAAGTGCTTGATGGTGACAATATCAGATCGGGGATAAACAGCAACCTGGGTTTTTCAGATACTGACCGGCTTGAAAACATCAGGAGAATTGCTGAAATTTCTAAATTATTTGTGAATTGCGGCATCATCACCATCAATTGTTTTATCAGTCCCACTGAAGATATCCGCGATCTTGCCCGTCACATCATTGGTGCCGATGATTTCATTGAAGTTTATGTCAATGCTCCATTGAACATATGCGAAGACCGCGACGTTAAAGGACTGTATTCCCGTGCACGAAGGGGTGAAATCAAAGAGTTCACGGGAATTACCTCCCCTTTTGAGATTCCTGAAAATATTGATTTAGAGATTCGGACTGACCTGCTTTCCATTGAAGAGTCGGTGAAAAGAATGCTCGAAGTGATTCTTCCAAAGATAGATTACTGAGAATTTTTCAGGCATCTTACAGAAAATCCGTTGCCCCTGTCGGCTGAATAATTAGATACAGACGGAACAAGACTGTTCATTCCATGTGTGATTACCTTGCCGGTTCCATCTGTTTCGGAGGTCCAGAAAAATGTTGCTGAAAAGCCGGGCGGATAAAAAGCCCAGGCTTGATCCAGATAAAAAACACCCCCCAGCAAAGCCTGGAAAGTTCCGGTTGCAGGATCCTTAAGTGCAGTTCCGGCTTCTGATTGCCTCAAATAATTATTGATGAGGGCCAGCCACTCATCGTTGGTGGGGATGTGCCAACCTGCAGGGCACAAACCCTGTGCTCCTGAAACGGGATCATGTTTCATCAATTCATCCCACTGATAAAGCCCGCCGAACAGGGAACAATTCGCGTCAACATCATTCAGGCAATATTTTTCAACCGTACAATTGTCAACCTGGTGAATAGATGAGTATTTCATCGTGCCCAGATCAAGGTTTTTTGCCATCCAGCATTGGCTGCCAATTAAAACAGTAGGATAGCTTTTATCATTATCACGAAAATCAACGACTGGTTCGCCGCAATTCACCAGTATGGTGCTGCGATTATTTATCGTAAAGGTATTGCTGGCCGTGCAAAGACCCGAAGTAGTGTATGTGTAAGTGATTGTGTTATCCCCTATAGCGGCAGTACCCGGATTGAAAACATAAGCACCCCCATCCAGGGTAACGCCATTCCCGGAATAAACACCTCCGAGGGGAAGACCGCCCCGCAGTTTGAAAGGCTGGGCATTGGCAGCTGTTTCAACATCCTGGCTGCAACTATAGGTAACCACAGGGGTAACATCGATCATGGTCATATAGGGAGCGCTGGTGGCCGGATTATTCGATGTACAGGTTAAATCTGAGGTAAGTACACAGGTTACAATGTCGTTAAGTACCGGTGGATAGGTGAAAATATTAGAATTTGTTCCGGCAGTTGCACCATTTACCCTCCACTGATACTGGGGAGCAGATCCTCCATTGCCTATAGTTGCAGTAAATGTGACAGGAATACCGGAACAAACCGACCCGGGCGGATTCGCTTCAATGCTGATTATCACCGGAAATACCGGGTTCACGGTCATGGTTACCGGCCCGGAAACAGCCGGGTTTCCTGAAGGGCAGGCTACATTGGATGTGAGGACACACCTTACTATTTCATTACCGGTTGGAATAAAGGTAAAAACAGGATCATTATTCCCCGAATTCAATCCGTTGACTTCCCATTGATATGTGGGTAAAGTACCCCCGTTGATGGCCGTTGCTGTGAAAATTACCGGGGTACCAGAACACACGGGATTTTCTGAAGCACTTATTGACAGACCAACCGGTAAGATCGGATTCACCATTACCGTTATGGATCCTGAAATTGCAGGGCTGCCAACTGCACATAATGCATTTGAGATCAGTTCACAGGTAACAATTTCATTGCCGGCAGGGATAAAAGTAAAACCAGGGTCGTCAAGCCCGGCATTTACTCCATTAACTTTCCATTGAAAAGAAGGTCCGGCGCCTCCGTTGATCGGGGTCGCCAGTATAGTTACCGGGGTACCTTCGCAAACAGGATTGATTGAAGCTGCAATCGAAAGGCTGACAGGCAGATTTGGATTTACCGTCATGGTTATTTCACCGGAACTGGCCGGACTTCCGGCTGCACATGTGGCATTCGAACTCAGATCACAGGTGATTATTTCATTTCCTGCGGGGATGAATGTATAAACAGGGTCATCAAGCCCGGCATTAGCTCCGTTCACTTTCCATTGGTATGATGGCGAAGTTCCCCCGTTGACAGGCAAAGCTGTGAACATTACCTGGGTTCCCTCACAAACCGTATTGCCTGAAGCAGTAATCGAAATACTGACCGGCAGATTTGGGTTTACAGTCATGCTAACCATACCGGAAGTAGCAGGATTTCCTGTTGCACAGGTTGCATTGGATGTTAATTCACAGGTAATTGTCTCATTATTGAGTGGAATAAAAGCAAAAACAGGATTGTTATTCCCCGTATTGATCCCATTTACTTTCCACTGGTATAAAGGAATTGTGCCTTCATTGACAGAGGTAGCGGAATAAACCACATTAGTACCGTCACAAACAGGGTTGGCTGACGGGCTGATTGAAACACTTACCGGGAGATTTGGGTTCACAGTCATGATGACAGAACCGGAAACTGCCGGAGAACCAGTTGCACAAGTTGCGTTAGAATTCAGCTCACAGGTTATTATTTCGCTGCCTGAGGGAACAAATGTAAAAACAGGATCATTTGTCCCGGAGTTTATTCCATCCACCTTCCATTGGTATGAAGGAAGAGTACCCCCATTCGCGGAGGTAGCAGTAAAAACAACAGCGGTTCCGCTGCATACCGGGTTGGCAGAAGGGGAAATTGACACACTGACCGGCAGATTTGGATTAACCATCACAGTTACCGCACCAGAAGTTGCCGGACTACCTGTTGCACAAGTTGCATCAGATGTCAACTCGCAGGTAACCAATTCACTGCCTGCCGGTGTAAATGTAAAAACCTGATTGTCTGTTCCGGCAATCGTTCCATTGACCTTCCACTGGTAAGATGGCCCGGGACCTCCATTAACAACAGTTGCGGTAAAGGTAACCGATGTACCTTCACAAACCGGGTTGGCAGACGGGGAAATGGATATGCTAACCGGAAGATTCGGGTTTACTGTCATAGCCACCGCCCCGGAAATCGCCGGATTGCCAATTCCACAGGTTACACTGGAGGTTAGTTCACAAGTAACTGATTCATTGCCTGCCGGAACCAACGTAAATACAGGATCATCCGTTCCGGTATTCAGCCCGTTTACTTTCCATTGATATGATGGGACAGTACCCGGGTTGACAGGCGAGGCGGTAAAGGTCACGGTTGTTCCTTCACAAACCGGGTTGGCAGAAGCCATTACAGATATGCTCACCGGAAGATTCGGATTTACGGTCATGGTTACCAAACCCGAAAGTGCAGGACTTCCTGCAGCACACATTTCATTGGAACTAAGTTCGCAGGTTACCGCTTCGTTGCCCACAGGTATAAATGAGAAAACAGGGTCATCAGTTCCGGCATTCACACCATTGACTTTCCACAGGAATGAAGGTACAGAGCCTCCATTAACAGGGGCAGCAGTGAATATTACCGGTGTACCGTCACACACCGGATTAGCTGAAGCAGATATGGAAACACTTACAGGCAGAATGGGATTAACCGTCATTGTTATCGCCCCTGAAATAGCCGGGCTGCCTGTGGCACAAATTGCATCTGAAGTCAGCACACAGGTAATCAGGTCGTTATTAACCGGCACATAGGTAAAAACAGGATTATCCGTGCCCATGTTGCCGCCATTCACTTTCCATTGGTAAGACGGCGCATTGCCGCCATTGGTGGGGTTAGCAGTAAATGTAACAGACACCCCTTCACAAACAGGATTAACAGAAGCTGCAATTGAAACAGATGCGGGCAAATTCGGGTTAACGGTCATATTGATCAAATTCGAAGTGGCCGGGTTTCCTGCAGCGCAAGTAACATCCGAAGTTAACATGCAGTAAACGATATCGTTGTGTAAAGGAATATAACTGAATGTGGCACTATTCAACCCCACCGGCACGCTATTCACATACCATTGAAATAATGGCACAAGGCCTTCATTCGTTGTTGCTGCGGTAAAGGTTACCATAGTTTCTGCACAAACCACATTTCCCACGTTGGGAGAAATTGTGAGGGTAACTGGCAGATTTGGATTTACCACAGTATAGATTGGGAGAGAAGTCACCGTATTGCCAGCAGAACAAGTTGCATTAGACATCAGGGTACAGGTAACTTCATCACCATTTTGCGGCGCATAAGAAAAGATGGTGCTATTGGTACCTGCCGGCTGATTATTCACTTTCCATTGAAAAGTGGGATTTCCTCCGCCATTTAAAGGATGTCCTGTAAAGGTTACTATAGTACCGTCACAAACAGGCACCGTAATGTCAGCAGTTATCGTAATCGCAACGGGTATCTCCAGCACCGTCATTGAAATTGTATTTGAAGGAGTCGGATTGGTGGTTGCACAGGTCAATTGGGACGTCATTATACAGATAACTTCATCCCCGGAAGCAGGAAAGTATGAATAAGCCGTACTGTTTGTCCCAACCGGAGATCCATTCACATACCATTGGTAGGAAGGTGAAGGTCCTCCAAAGGTGGAAGTTGCAGTAAAGTCAACATATGTAAACTGGCAAATGGGGTTTCCAGAGGCAATGATATTCACATTCGGAGACCATGAAGCTCCAATAATCATATTGATTGTGTTTGAGGATGCAGGGTTGCCACTCACACACAATTCACTGGAGGTTAACTCGCACGATACCGCGTCTCCGTCGGCAGGTACATAATTTAATATCGGACTGTTCAGCCCGATATTCCCTCCGTTCAATTTCCATTGATATGAAGGCGCTGAGCCTGCATTAACCGCATTGGCAGTATAGGTAATTGGAATCCCGACACAAGCCGGATTGGTGGAACAATCAATAGAAATACTCGCAGGTATTATTGAATTTATTGCCATTATTATCTGATTGGAGGAGGCTGGACTTCCGGTAGCGCAAGTATAGCTGGAAGTAAGCTGACACCTGACCACATCTCCTGATGTAGGGCTATGCAAATAGACAGGACTGTTTTGTCCCACATTGATTTCATTTACAAACCATTGATAAATGGGGTTGTCGCCGCCATTCACCGGGTTCGCCGTAAAAGTTACCTGCTGACCACTGCAAGCAGGGTTTGCTGACGGGGTAATGGTGATACTTGCAGGAAAATCAGAGCCTACAATCATCTCAATTGTCTCTGAAACAAGCGGACTATTGGTAACACAGGTCATGCTTGAAGTTAAAATACAAGATATCAAATCCCCATTGGCGGGGGTGTAAGTATAAACAGGATTGTTCGTCCCCGCATTGAATCCGTTTTTCAGCCACTGGTATCCGGGAGAAGATCCGGCATTCTGGGAGGTTGCCGTAAAAGTAACTGAAGTGCCGGTGCAAACATGATTCCCGGAAGAAGCAATAGATATTGATGCCGCGGCAGGCACCAGAACTGACATGGTAATGGAGTTAGACGTGACCACCGGATTCAATGGACAAGGAATATCAGCTTCAAGCAAACAGGTTACTACATCGCCATTTACAGGTGTGTAGGTGAAAAACGGCTGATTCCCGCCATTGTCCTGATTATTCACTTTCCAATGGTATACCGGTGATAATCCACCGTTTACATGAGTAGCATTAAAAGTTACCGGTATTCCCTGGCAAGCCGGATTTGCCGAACTGGTAATGAAGATGCTTACAGGCAGGTATGGCGGAAAGGTCATACTGATAGAATTGGATAAGGCCGGATTGCCGGTAGCACAAACAATATCCGATGTCAGGTAACATGCCACTACGTCTCCGGATGAAGGCACATAGGAATAAGTTGGGCTGTTTGCTCCGACTATCATTCCATTAATAAGCCATTGATAGAGCGGGTTGGTGCCGCCGTTTACAGCAGTAGCCGTATAGGTTATTGTACTTCCCTGGCACACCGGCATTTCAGAGGCAACTATACCAACACTCACCGGCAGGGCCGGTATGACGATAAGCGATACTGCATTCGACATGGCCGGACTTCCAATGGTGCATGCATCGTTCGAAGTCAGCTGGCAAGTTACTGTTTCGCCATCTGAAGGGAGGTAAGTGAATTGAGAACTGTTCGTGCCCTGGTTGATCCCATTTACCATCCATTGATAAGAAGGTACTGACCCTCCATGCTGGGGAGTTGCTATAAAAGTGACAGGTTGTCCCTGACAAACTGGATTTACAGAAGCAACAATTGAGACACTCACCGGAGAGTAGGGGCTCACCACCATCGGCAATGGATTGGAATTCACCACGTTTGACAGGACACAAAAAGCATTGGAGGTCATTTGATTGGTTACAATATCAGAATTGGCAGGGGCATAAGAATATACAGAATTAGTGGCTCCCGGTGCATTGGTCCCATTAACTTTCCATTCATACAATGGAGCTGTTCCTCCATTGACCGGTGTTGATGAAAATGAAACTACAGACCCCTCACATACAGGATTTGCTGAAGCGGCAATGCTCACCCCGGCCAATGACATTGGAAGCACTGCCATCGTGATATTATTGGAAGGACAAGGGTTTGGAGTTGGGCAAGTCGCATCCGATACAACCTGACAACTAACAACATCCCCCGCTGACGGAATAAAGCAATGGGTTGGATTATTTATCATTGAAGTTACCACCGTACCATTTACTTTCCACCGGTATCTCGGAAAAGTTCCGCCATTTGTAACCGATGCAAAGAAACACACATTGCTCCCAAGACACGAAGGATTTGAGGCAGCAGTAACAACTACCGAAACAGGTGAAGATTGATTCACAATCATAGTGATTGCATTCGATACAGCAGGGTTATTAATGACACAACCCGCCAGGCTGGAGGTTAACACACAGGTAACCACGTCATTATTTACCGGTTGGTACTGAAACATAAATAACCCGTTGCCCTGGTTAACACCATTTACTTTCCATTGATATTGAGGAGTTCCGCCATAAATGGGAACCGCTGTAAATAGTACGGTTGTTCCCTGGCAAACCGGGTTGCTTCCGGCTGAAATCGTAACGGAAACCGGAAATCCGGTGCCGGCAGTCATAACCAGTGTATTGGAAGTTGCCGGGTTATTGTTGATACATGTCTGGTTTGAAGTTAACACACACTTCACAGCATCACCGGTTATCGGCTGATATGTAAAGGTTGAATTTGTAGCCCCTGATTGTACTGAAGTGTTGGCCCACCATTGGTAAGCAGGACTGGTGCCCCCATTCACCGGGGTCGCCGTAAAGGTAACAGAAGTACCGGCGCAGAAAGTAAGAGATTGCGTGCTAATACTCACACTAACAGGCATTTCTGACTTTACCACCATGGCAATTTGGTTCGACAGTACGGGGGTTCCGCTATTACATGCAATATTGGAACTTATCTGGCAGGTAACTGCATCATAATTCGATGGAATATAGGCGTATGTTGAATTGGTGGCCCCGGAGGCTATGATCCCGTTTACCCTCCAGATATAAGTTGGAGATAGTCCTCCGTTGATAAGTGAAGCTGTGAAATTCACCAGGGTCCCGGTACATACCGGATTAAGAGAAGGTGTAATCGAAACCGTAGGGAATATAGTCGGACTAACAGACATGCTTATTGAATTGGAAATAGCCGGGTTTCCTGTTGCACATGCCAGGTCGGATGTCAAAACACACGAAACGATTTTCCCATGGGTAGGCACAAAGGTATAGCTGATATTTGTGGCACCGATTACATTCGTTCCTTCTACTTTCCATTGATAGGCAGGGCTGTTACCCCCATTAAAGGGCGTTGCTGTAAATGTTACCGGCGAACCCTGGCATGAGGGATTTGAAGATGCAGTAATGACAACACTTACGGGCAAAAATGTCACTTCCGTCATCATGATCGAATTGGAAATTACCTGGCTGCTTCCGCTGATACAGCTTGAATTCGAATTAAGCAGGCAGGTTACTGCGTCATTATTCGCCGGCGTATAGGAAAATAGTGGCCCTGCGCCAAGGCTTGATCCATTTACCTTCCATTCATATACCGGGGCATTACCACCGTTTACCGGATTTGCAATAAAATTAGCAACACTACCCTGGCAATAAGGATTTGTTGCTGTTGTGATAAAAACACTCACGGGAAGACCACTGCTTACCGTCATGATTACCGGCATAGATATGGCCGGGCTTCCACTCGCACAGGTTGCATTGGATATGAGCTTACAAGTTACACTGTTTCCGTTTGAAGGGGTAAAGGTGTAACTTATATTTGTGGCACCATCAATATCAAAACCGTTAACCTGCCACTGGTAGCCTGGCAATGAGCCTCCATTTGTCGGAATGGCGGTAAATGTGACCGGGTTACCCTGGCAAACAGGATTAACCGATGCGGAAATGCTGATCGAAACAGGTACGGTTGTTTTCATCACCATTAAAATAGGATTTGAAGTAACCGGGCCGGTTGAACAAGAAAGGTTTGAAGTTAATACACATGTAACAAAATTACCATTTTCAGGTATGTAGGTGTAGGTTGAGTTGGTAGCCCCAACAGGTACAAGTCCATTTACCTTCCAGGTATAGGCAGGGGAAAGACCCCCATTATGTATGATCGATGAAAACGTAACAGAACTGCCCTGGCAAAAGGGATTGGAGGATGCTGAAATAGAGATGGACCCCGGAAGCGGAGAATTTGTATGTATAAGAAATTCGCCTGACATTACAGGATTACCTGTCACACAGGGTAAGCTTGAAGTAAGCCGGCAGGCAATCTTGTCCCCGTCATTAGGGATCCAGCTTAACACATTACTATTGGTCCCCCGGGGAGTTCCATTTACATACCATTGGTAAACGGGCGATGTGCCTCCGTTTGTTGTGATTGCAGTAAAAATCACCTGGCTGCCCGGACATACGGTATCTTCAGGAGTGGTAACAATTATTGTGGCCGTGGCAATAGTATTTACAATCATTGTAACGGGGTTGGATAAAGCCACACTATTTGCCGCACATGGGATATTGGGTGTTAACATGCACACAATCACATCTCCCGATACCGGTGCGTAGGTATAAGTTGGCGTGTTGGTTCCTGCATTCACATTATTGACTTTCCATTGAAACACAGGTAAAGATCCCCCATTCACAGGAATTGCGGTATAGGTTATAAATGCGCCCAGACATGACGGGTTGGATGAAGGAGTAACAGATACAGTAACCGGCAGCAATGGATTCACAGCCATTGAAATTACGTTTGAAAGTGCACTATTAACGGCAGGACATCCATTATTTGATGTCATGATACAATGTAAAGAATAATCATTATTCGACGCATAGGAAAAAGTCGGACTTGATGTGGGTGAACCGGGAATGTTATTTACCCGCCATTCATACGTCGGGGCGGTTCCCCCATTGATGGGAGTGGCTGTAAATTCAACCGGAATACCCACACAGGCAGGGTTAGCCGACACATCAATACTGACCTCTGCAGGTAAGGATGCACTTACGTTCATGGTAATCGTATTTGACGTTGCAGGGCTCCCGGTTGCACACGAAGCGTTCGAGGTAAGTATGCATGTAATGATATCACCGTCAGCAGGAGTATAGGAATAGGTTAAAGTGCTTGTACCCACATTTAGGCCGTTTACCTGCCATTGTAATGAAGGGGCAGTTCCTCCGTTAATAATTGTGGCAATAAAAGTAGCCGGGCTACCCTGGCAAATTGTAGTATTCGAAGTGGAAATTGACATGCTCACCGCCTGCACTGTGCTTACCGCCATCAGAATACTGTTTGAAATTACGGGATTTCCTGAGGAACACAGGGAATTTGAAGTAAAGCTGCAGGTTACCACATCTCCATTAACCGGTATATAAGCAAAGGCCGGACTGTTAGCCCCAACGCTGTTCCCATTTACATTCCATTGGTATACCGGGGATGTTCCTCCATTATTTGTGGATGCAGTGTACGTTACAAGGGTGCCCTGGCATATTGGATTTCCCGAAGCCGTTATTGAAATACTTGTTGCTCCGGTGGAACTGACAGTCATATTGATTAAATTCGAGGTAGCCGGATTGCCGGTATTGCATAATGCATTTGAAGTGAGCTGACACTTGACAACATCACCCTGACTCGGTGTGTATGTATACACACTGCTATTGGGACCAACAGTAGATCCATTTACAAACCACTGATAATCAGGAGAATTACCTCCATTCACACCTGAAGCCGTATAGGTAACCGGAACACCATTGCACGATGGATTAGCCGAAGCCGTTATGCTGAGACTAACCGGCGCATAAGGGGCTACGGTCATGGTAATATCATTGGAATTGGCAGGGCTTCCGGTCACACAACCTGCACTGGATGTCAGGATACAGTTTACCACATCTCCTGATACAGGAGTATATGAATAAACCGGATTATTCATTCCGATGGAAGTTCCATTGACAAACCAATTGTAAACCGGAGACAACCCCCCATTGGTAGCAAGTGCAGTGAAACTGATCAGATTACCCAGACAAGATGGATTAGTGGAGGCTGCGATGGCAACTGAAACAGGAAGGTTTTGACTCACAATCATATTTATCGTATTCGAGGTTGCAGGATTGCCGGACGGGCATGTAGCATTGGATGTCATTACACAAGTAACCAAATCTCCCTGAACAGGCTGGTAAGAGAAATTAATTGTACCGGCTCCTGCATTGTTCCCGTTTACCTTCCATTGAAATACGGGTGAAGCACCGCCATTGAGCGGATGAGCCGTAAAAACAACTGTACTGCCCTCGCAAGCCGGGTTTGCTGAAGCCGTGATATTCAGGCTGGCAGGCTGATTCGGGATCACACTCATAGAAACCGGAACCGAAGTGGCCGGATTTCCTGTGACACATTGCAAATTGGAGGTTAACCGGCAGGTAATTTCATTGCCATTTGCAGGGACAAAGCTAAAGACCGGACTGTTTGTGCCTACTCCAACATTATTAACCATCCAAATGTACTCCGGGGCCCCTCCCCCATTGGCAGGTGTTGCCGTATAAGTTACAGACGTCCCGCTACAGACCGGATTCGCTGATGCAGCAACGGAAACAGATACCGGGAAGCTATTTAAAACCTGAACATCCAGGGTCGTTACGGAAGAATTGAAATAGGAAACACTCACTGTTTGAGACCCGGCAGTATTCCATGTTACCAGAATGGAATTCAGGGTTTGCCCGCTTGTGATAATGCCTCCTGCGGAAACTACCCACAGATAATCAGTTTTTTCCGGATCCGTTGAGTACACTACACCGGTAGCCCCCTCACATGAAATGGTTGCCCCTGTGAGGCTGGGGATAATTGGATCATAACTGACTGGTTCATCAACATGCCTAAGCCCTGACACTCCGTAAGGAATGAGAAAAAACAGGACCAATATATGCATTAAGAACAATCTCATTATAATCAATTAGGAATCAATATTTTTATCACCAGATTATTTTTTCACAATCACAATTTGTTTAACCACGCTATAATCAGGGCATTTTATCACTACCGTGTACACCCCTATGGAAACCGGGCGAAGATCAACGATTTGCTTTAAGGTACTTTTAACCAATACTTCAGGCATTTCAAAACATTTCTTCCCGATTGAATTATATATTGTGATACTGAAAGTTTCTTCCGACAACAAAGCGAATGAAATTGTAAAACGCCCATTATTTGGCACCGGATAAACCAAAATACCAGGTATAATTTCACCCGGATCAGTTGCATCAACATAAACATGGTTCGATGAATCAGAAATGCAACCTGTCAAGGAAGTCGTAGTTGCCCAATACCAGCCCGGCTCAAGTGCATGATAGGTTTGCCCTGTTGCTTCAGGAATCAATACTCCTTCAAAATACCACTGGTTTCCTTCTGTGCTGCTGCTTTCTAATATGGGCCATTGAATTGAAACAACCGGGGCAGAAGGAATGGCATTGACTGCTACAGGAAAAGCCGGGGAAAAAGCTCCGCTTCCGCAGCTATTGGATCCCTGCACTTTTATATCGCCGGAAACGGCATCAGCACTGAAATTAACTGTGATATGTTCCGTATTGTTACCCGCTGCAATGGTTGCACCGAATGGCAAACTCCATGCATAATTGGTTGCATTGGAAATTGCAGCCACTGAATAATCCACACCTTGTGCTCCGGCACAAACAGATGCAATTCCGTTGAGGCTTTCTGCGTTACCGGCATTTGGCCTTACAACTATGGATAACATATTTGACGTAGCCGGATTTCCTGCAACACAGGCAAGACTGGAAGTCATTACCACGTGAACCAGGTCTCCATTGGACGGGATGCAGGTAAAGGTTGGTTGATTCAATCCTTCAGGCAACCCGTTAAGGTACCATTGATATGCGGGAACTCCGGCATTGGTTGAAACAGCTGTAAATATTACAGATGCTCCCTGGCATATATTGTTCTGATCAGCAACAACTGAAACAAACACAGGGAGGACCGGATTTGTCGCCATGAAAATGGTATTGGAAGTGGCAGGACTTCCGGAGACACAAGTTTCGGACGAAGTCATCAGTAAACTTACCTGGTCCCCATTGGAGGGAACATATGTGTAGGAAGACTGGTTGACACCAACCGGCAGATTATTTGTGTACCACTGGTAGGTTGGGGTGCCACCATTAATCGCTATGGCACTGAAAACAACGGAAGTTCCTTCGCATACATCATTCTGGTCTGCTAAAATCGAAACACTGGCCGGGAGTGGGGAGTTGACAATCATGCGCACAACATTGGAACTGGCCGGACTCCCGGTTACACATAACAAATTTGAGTTCATTGAGACATGCACCAGGTCGTCGTTTTCAGGGAAATAGGAATATTCAGGGGTATTGGCACCAACCGGAATATTGTTTACATACCATTGAAATGAGGGAGTACCGCCATTAAACGGAACGGCGTTAAAAGTTACCTGCGTGCCCTGGCATACATTATTCTGATCCGGGGAAATTTCCACACCAGCCGGTACCGAAGCATTGACCTGCATAGTAACCGAATTAGAAATGGCAGGGCTACCTGAAACACACAACAAGGTAGAGGTCATTACCAAATGTACAATATCCCCGTTTGCCGGCATATAGGTTAAAGTTGGCTCATTTAACCCAACAGCCAGGTTGTTTGCGTACCACTGGTATATAGGCGTCCCTCCATTTACAGGTGCTGCAGTAAAGGTAACATTGGTTCCCTGGCAAACATTATTCTGATCGGCAATGATCGAAACACTGGCCTGAACCGGGTTAATCACGATCATGTCAACAATATTCGAACTTGCCGGATTACCTGTGGAACATGACAGAGAAGAGGTCATTGATACATAAACCTGGTCGCTGTTGGCAGGAAAATAGGAAAAAACCGGCTGATTCGTTCCAACGGGTAAATTGTTTACATACCACTGATAAACAGGGGTTCCACCATTTACCGGAGTAGCAGTGCAGGTTACCAGTGTTCCCTGGCATACATTATTCTGATCGGGAAATATCGTTACACTAACCGGCACGATTGCATTTACAGTCATCGTCAATGTATTGGAAGTTGCCGGACTGCCGGAAACGCAGGAAAGTGAAGAAGTCATTACAACCTTAACCAAATCTCCATTAACCGGAACGTAACTGTATGCCGGCTGATTTAACCCTACCGGTAACGTATTGACATACCATTGATAAACCGGATTGCCTCCGTTTACAGGATTGGCAGTAAATATGACGGAAGTTCCCTGGCATACATTATTCAGATCAGAAGAGATTGTTACAGCCGAGGCAACGGCTGGTGTGACCGTGATGGTTAACGAATTGGAAGTGGCAGGACTTCCGGATACACAAGGAATTCCGGATGTCATAACTACATAAAACACATCACCGTTTTGCGGAATGGTTGAATATGAAGGCTGGTTAGAACCAACCGGTAAACTGTTTTTATACCATTGAAAGGAAGGGGATCCGCCATTGACGGGAGTAGCAGTAAAAACCACCACAGTACCATCGCATACAGGACCAGCAGGATTCGCTGTGAGATTGACCGAGGCATTTTGTCCTGCGTAAACATTCATTACGATGACGTTAGAAGATGCAGGGTTACCGGTTGCACACGTAAGATCAGATGTTAGGTGGCAGGTAACCACATCTCCATCAACTGGAATATATGAAAACGAATTGACATTTAATCCGGTGTTTATCCCATTGACTTTCCACTGAAATACCGGAAAACTTCCTCCATTTTGTGAAACAGCAGAAAAAGAAACGGCAGTTCCTTCACAAACCTGGTTTGCAGAGGCAATAATCGTGATACCCACGGGCAGTTCTGTGCTGACTACCATTCCAATAGGATTAGAGAAAGCGGGGTTACCGTTAGCACATGGATCTGTGGAAATGATCTGACAAGTAACAACATCCCCGTTAGCCGGAAAATAAGTGAACAATGGCGTGTTCGTCCCGGCAACTATTCCATTAACCTTCCATGTGTACACAGGGTTAGTGCCTCCGTTAACCGGTGAGGCTGTGAAGGTTGCCTGGCTTCCCAGGCAAACAGGATTTGAAGATACTGCTATGGAAATCCCTGACGGTAAACTTTGAGATACCTCCATAATGATCTGGTTGGAGAGTGCCGGGTTCCCTTGAGCACATGTAAAGTCGGATATAAGCCAGCAAGATACTATATCTCCGTTTACCGGCGTAAAACCAAAGACGGCACTGTTGGTGCCTACATCAATACCATTCACCATCCATTGATAAACAGGAGATGAACCCCCATTGATTCCAGTGGCAGTATAAGTTACCAATTGACCCGGACAGGAGGGATTGGCTGATGCTGCAATGCTGATATCCACGTTTAAGGTTGTATTGACCTCCATCGTCACAGGGTTCGACATCGCAGTGGCACCGGTAACACAGGTTGAATTCGAAGTGAGCATGCAGGTAACAATGTCTCCATTGACGGGAGTGAAAGTATAGGTTGGAGCATTTGAACCTGTTATAATTCCATTGACCATCCATTGGAGCATTGGCGAACTTCCTCCATTTGTTAAAGTTGGTGTGAAAGTAACGGAAGTTCCCGGGCATACCGGATTCACTGAAGGGGTTATGAAAATCCCTGCTGCACCCGGTTCCACTACTGTCATATTAAGCACATTTGAAACTACCGGATTATTCAGTGGACAATTTGCGTTTGATGTTAACTGACAATCCACCACATCACCATTTACTGCATAATACGTATAAAACGGCAAATTGGCCCCGACATTCATACCATTAACTCTCCACTGATACACCGGAGCGGATCCGCCATTGATTACATTTGAACTTAATGTGACAGATGTTCCCAGGCAAACCGGATTGGCCGAACTGGAAATGGAAACACTTACAGGAATCGGCGGTTGGACAATTGTATTAATTTGGTTTGATCCTGCCGGATTTCCGGTTCCACATGAAAAACTTGAGGTCAGCTGACAAGTTACGAAATCCCCGTTGGAAGGCGAATAGGTAAAACCGGGACTATTAGTTCCAACATCGATTCCGTTGATCCGCCACTGAAATATCGGATTGGCTCCTGCATTTACAGCAGATGCAATATAACCAACCGGTTGCCCCTGGCACGATGGATTTTCGGAGGCAGCAATGGAAACTCCCACAGCAAGACTTTCACTTACATTCATTATGATGCTGTTGGAAACGGCAGGATTTCCCAAAGAACAGGAAGCATTCGAGGTTAATTTGCAGGTAACAATATCTCCGTTAACCGGAATATAGCTATACACAGGGCTGCTTGATCCAACGATTACACCATTCACTTTCCATTGATATACCGGTGATGAACCCCCGTTGATTGGGGCAGAGGTGAAGGTTACCGCACTGCCAATACAGACCGGGTTTGAAGATGCAACAATAGTGATGCTCACCTGCTGGACCGGACTTACGGTCATGATAATTGAATTGGAAGTTACCTGGGTGACAGTTGCACATAATGAACTTGAGATCATCTGGCAAGTTACCACATCACCATTAGAAGGAGCATATAAAAAAGTGGCACTGTTTGTTCCTGAGTTTATTCCGTTTACTTTCCATTGATAAAAAGGGGCGCTCCCGCCGTTAAATGGCGTAGCTGTGAATGTAACCTGTGTCGCCTGGCACACGGGATTGGCCGACGCGGCAATGGTTACAGTTGCAGGTGCGGTAGGGCTCACTACCATGGTTATACCATTGGAGCTAAGCGGACTACCGGTAACACACTGTGCATTCGACGTAACCCTGCATAAAACAACATCACCATTTACAGGGATGTATTTAAATGTTGATGAAGCGGTACTGGTTCCGGTATTTATGCCGTTGACCCTCCACCGGTACACAGGATTGGTTCCCCCGTTTATCGCAGTACAGGTATAGAAAACTGAATCGCCCAGGCAAGAAGGATTGGCCGATGCTGCAATCGAAACAGCCAGGGGCTGACTTGGATTTACCGTCATGGTGATTGTGTTTGACATCGCTGTATCCGGCATTGCGCATGCAAGGCTGGATATAACCTGGCAGGTAATCATATCACCGTTTACCGGTGTGTATTGATACTCATAAATATTGGAACCTTTATGAATACCGTTTACTTTCCAGATATAGAACGGAGAAGACCCACCGTTGACCGGCGTGGCAGTAAAAACAGCAGTGGTACCCTGGCAAATGGTATTGTTCACATAACTCCAGTTTGAAACAACATTTACACTTGCAGGAAGAACATTGGTTCCAATCATTACAATCGGATTTGACAGGGCAGGATTCACAGTTATACATGTTAAACTG
>CAZVNF010000077.1:0-17462 GCA_964628215.1 uncultured Draconibacterium sp. | reverse complement strand
TTGCCACCAAGATCAGTTTCATGAATGATGTTGCCAACCTTTGCGAAATTGTTGGTGCTGACATTAATATGGTAAGAAAAGGCATCGGGTCAGACAGCAGGATCGGAAACAAATTCATTTATCCGGGCGTAGGCTATGGCGGATCATGCTTCCCAAAAGATGTTAAAGCCCTGATCCATACTGCGGAGGACTACCAGTACAGCCTTCGGGTGTTGAAAGCGGTTGAGGCAGTGAATGATGATCAGAAATCAGTTCTCTTTAACAAAATGAAGAAGCACTATGGTGGTGATCTGGCTGGAAAGACTGTGGCCATCTGGGGGCTCTCGTTTAAACCGCAAACCGATGATATGAGGGAAGCTCCGTCGTTGGTGATCATCAAAAAACTGCTTGAAGCCGGAGTAAAAGTGAAAGCATACGATCCTGTTGCCATGCATGAAACCCAACGGGTTCTGGGCGATACAATTTATTATGCTCCCGATCAATATGATGCCCTCATTGATGCCGACTGCCTGATGCTTGTAACCGAATGGCCTGAATTCAAATTCCCGAATTTCAACATTATCAAGAAATTATTGAAAGACCCGGTTGTCTTAGACGGAAGGAACATCTATGAGCTTCATGAGATGAAGCGCAAAGGTTTTACATACTACTGCATCGGAGTGGATACAACCAGATAGTACCCGGAAATAAGTCTTCTCACCGCCAGGACGTTATACGCAAAAACAGCAGAATCAATAATTTGCGTCGATGCGTCCTGACGGTTAATTTATTGAATCTGATCCTATGATAAGGAAAAAAATATTAGTCACCGGTGGTGCAGGATTTCTCGGTTCACATCTTTGTGAACGATTGCTTCGCGAAGGGAATGAAGTGGTATGCCTCGATAACTATTTTACCGGGCAAAAGCAAAATGTGGTTCACCTGCTCAGCAATCCGTATTTCGAAGTAATCAGGCATGATGTGACCATGCCCTTTTTTATCGAAGTTGACGAAATCTATAATCTTGCTTGTCCGGCTTCCCCGATTCACTATCAGTACAATGCTATTAAAACTGTTAAAACCTCGGTACTTGGGGCCATAAACATGCTGGGCCTGGCTAAACGGATCAATGCGCGTATCCTTCAGGCTTCCACAAGCGAGGTTTATGGGGATCCTGAAATCCACCCTCAGGTGGAATCTTACTGGGGGCATGTGAATCCCATCGGTATCAGGTCCTGTTACGATGAAGGTAAGCGCATCGCCGAAACACTTTTTGTCAATTACCATAAGCAAAATGATGTACGTATCAAGATCATGAGGATTTTCAACACCTATGGCCCCAGAATGCATCCGAACGATGGCCGTGTAGTATCCAATTTCATTGTTCAGGCGCTAAAAGGACAGGATATCACCATGTACGGCGATGGTTCTCAGTCGAGAAGTTTCTGTTATGTTGACGACCTGATCGAAGGCATGATGCGCCTGATGAATTCAAGAGAAGGTTTCACCGGACCGGTAAACATTGGAAATCCAAACGAATTTACCATGCAGGAACTGGCAGAAAAAGTGATCAGACTTACCGGTTCGTCGTCTAAAATCCTATACATGCCACTGCCGGCTGATGATCCCACCCAACGCCAGCCCGATATCAGTCTGGCAAAAAAAGAACTTGGTTGGGAACCCGCAGTCATGCTTGATGAGGGATTGGTCAAAACCATTGATTATTTCAAATCAATTATTTAACAAATCATCATACCTATGAAAATACTTGTTACAGGCGCTAATGGCCAACTCGGCAGCGAACTGAGAATATTAGCCCCTGCCTGTTCCTACGCCAGTTTTATTTTTACCGATGTTGCTGAACTGGATATCACCAATGAACTCCTCGTGGATTCTTTTGTTAAATCAGAACAACCGGCGGTTATCATTAATTGTGCCGCCTATACTGCTGTCGATAAGGCTGAACAGGAAGACAATCTTGCATTTCTCATCAATGCCTCTGCAGTGGGAATCCTTGCCAGGGTAGCGTCAAAATACAACGCCCTGCTGATCCATATTTCAACGGATTATGTTTTCGATGGCAAAGGCTACAAGCCATATATGGAAGATGATGCCACCAACCCTGTGTCACTCTACGCAAAAAGTAAACATGCCGGTGAAAGACAGGTGCAATCCTATTCCAGCCGGGCACTTATTTTCAGAACTTCCTGGTTATATTCAGAGTTCGGCAATAATTTCGTTAAAACCATGATGAAATACGGGAAGGAGCGCGGGGAGCTAAAAGTTGTTTTCGACCAGACCGGAACTCCGACCTATGCCAGGGATCTCGCAAAAACCATTCTCGATATCATAGAAAAACAGCCCGTCATAAACGGAGTTGAGGTTTTTCATTACTCAAATGAAGGTGTTACCAGCTGGTATGATTTTGCCATAGCGATTATTGAATTCAGCGGAATTATATGCAAAATCTATCCGATCGAAACAAAAGACTATCCATTACCCGCAGTGAGACCATTTTACAGTGTGTTCAACAAGGCTAAAATTAAACAGCGGTTTAACATTGAAATTCCCTACTGGAAAGACAGTTTGAAGGATTGTATCGGGAGAATAGCTTAGATAGCGAATGACGAATAGCTGAATAACGAATGACGAATGTTGATTTACTACAGAAGTAATTAATTATCAAATTTATTAAGATGGAAAATTCGGTTTTAGAACGTGCACAAATCTGGCTGTCAGGTAGTTTTGACGATGAAACAAAAAGATCCGTTAAACAGTTGATCGAGTCAAACCCGGTAGAACTCACGGATTCCTTCTACCGCGACCTTGAATTTGGAACAGGCGGTCTTCGCGGCGTAATGGGGGTCGGAACCAACCGTATGAATAAATACACTGTGGGGATGGCCACCCAGGGTTTGGCAAATTACCTGAAAATGATGTTTCCTGATGCGAATCCTGTAAAAATGGCCATTTCGCACGATAGCAGGAACAACAGTAAATTTTTCGCACAAATCGTCGCAGAAGTGCTTTCAGCCAATGGATTCATCGTTTACCTGTTTGACGACCTGCGCCCTACCCCCGAACTTTCATTCGCCATCAGGCACCTGGGTTGCCAGAGCGGGGTAATGGTTACGGCTTCTCATAATCCAAAAGAATACAACGGGTATAAAGCATATTGGGATGATGGTGCCCAGATGATTGCTCCCCATGATGAGAATGTCATTAAGGAAGTGCAGAAAATCACCTCCATCGATGATGTGAAATGGAAAGGGGTAAAAGAGCGCATTATCAGCATCGGAGAAGAGATTGACGAGGAATATCTAAACCGTGTTCAGGCACTATCCCTGTCACCTGAAGCCATCTTGCACCAGAAATCATTAAAGATTGTTTACACTCCATTGCATGGCTGCGGCAGAAAGCTGGTACCTGAGATACTTGCACGGTATGGTTTCGAAAATATTCACATGGTAAAGGAACAGGCCATTGCCGACGGAAATTTTCCCACCGTTCATTCACCCAATCCCGAGGAGCACGATGCCCTCGACATGGCCATAAAACTGGCGGAAGAGCTGGGGGCCGACCTCGTGATGGCTACCGACCCGGATGCCGACCGTGTGGGTATTGCCGTCAGAAACCATAAAAATGAGATGGTACTGCTCAATGGAAATCAAACAGCAGCCATTCTGTTTTATTATATCCTCCGCCGCTGGAAAGAACTTGACAAACTTACCGGCAATGAATTTATCGTTTCAACAATTGTCACAACCAAACTTCTCTCAGAAATAGCCTTACATTTTGGCGTTGAATATTTCGAATGCCTGACAGGGTTTAAATTTATCGCTGATGTGATCAGGCAGAACGAAAGCAAAAAACAATACATCGTCGGTGGTGAAGAGAGTTACGGGTATCTGACAGGTGATTTTGTGCGGGACAAAGATGCCGTAAGTGCTTGTGCATTAATAGCTGAAACCGCCGCATGGATGGCCGATTCAGGCAAGTCCCTGTTCGACCTGCTGATAGAAATCTATCTGAAACTTGGTTTCTACAAGGAAGGTCTCATCTCAGTTACACGAAAAGGGAAGAGCGGAGCTGAAGAGATTCAGCAAATGATGGTCGACTACCGGAATAACCCTCCGAAAACAATCAACAACTCTTTGGTAATCAAAATAAAGGACTATCTGCTTCTAAAAGAAATAGAGATAAGTACCGGGATCGAAAAACCAATTTTTCTGCCAAAATCGAATGTGCTTCAGTTTGTACTTGACGATGGCAGTATCATTAGTGTTCGCCCCTCAGGAACTGAACCAAAGATCAAATTCTACTTTGGGGTGCGTGAAAAACTTTCGAGTACCTCCGAATTTGAAAAAACGGAACAAATTCTTGATAATAGAATTGCAGGAATCATCGCTTCGATGAAACTTAAATAGATGTTTTCCACAAGGTTTGTTTTTCATTCATCGGATCATCCAAACCTGATTGCTCTCAGATCGGCATTTATTCTAACTGCGTTCTTATTTAATTTTAATTCGTTTGCCATTGTCACTGCAGGCCCGGATATGGAACCACTGTTTGTTTTACACAAACAAGACACCGTATTTATCCAGAAAGGCCGGTATATTCTTTCAAAAAACTCTTCGATCATCATCCCCCGGGATACTTTTTATGTAGTACATAAAAACCACAGAAACAGGTCTAAAGCCGGGAGTTACCAGAATTCCAGGGTTTTTTATGATACGGTTTACAAAAAGTTCTCCCGGAACAAAATCACCCAATTACTTTATTACCTTGCATTTGCTGCACCTAAACAATCTGAATTACCCGATTCGTCCCAGGTGTTGGAGAGCAATAGCCCGTTTGAAAAATTCAAGGGAAAGGTAATCCGGAGCATCAGTATTAAAATTTTATCCCCGTTTGGGACCAGTGTTTATGATACGGGGAAATTGGCCGTAACCGGTCTCGGTAAAGCACTCAATGGCGTTCATATCAATTCAAAAAAATACATGGTCACAAGAAATCTGCTGTTTAAAAAGGGTGAAAGAATTACCCCGTCGGTTTTGGCAGATAATGAGCGGATTTTAAGGGATCTATCCGCGATTGACGATGCCCGGATCATTGTTTCTCAGCAGGAACGGGGAAACGATTCTGTTGATCTGATAATTGTCACGAAGGATGTATGGTCAATCGGAATTGATGTTCCGGTGGTCACACTCGAAACAGCCAGGTTCCGCATCTATGACGGCAACTTCCTGGGATTGGGCGATAAATTTATCGCGAATATGTCCATCGATCGTAGCCGGGCTCCTTTTTTTATGTTTGACGGGTTCTCCTACACATACAATAATATCAGCGGATCGCTTATCAGTGCTTCTGTCGGGTATTCGGCTGACCCTGCCGGGAACAGTACTTTGCTTTTTCGGGCAGACCGGTCATTTCTGACCAACATGACTAAATGGGCCGGAGGAGCCTATGTTTCAGGAAATTCAGCAGTGAATGAAGTAACATTGAACAATAAAATAACTTCAAAGTATCACAATGAAGGAATCTGGCTCGGACGTGCTTATTTACTCAGAGGGCAAAAGAAAATATCCCGTGCCGTAATTTCTCTTGCAGGTTACCGGTCGGAATATATAAGCCGGCCAATTATCACAATCGATTCAAACAAAATATATTATAATAACTTACAGGTATTAACCACTTTTTCTATCTCAAGGAACAATTATTATCTGACAGATTATGTCCTCAATTTTGGTAAAACAGAAAACCTGCCGTATGGTCATCTTTTTCAAATAACATTAGGTGCAGAACAGTGCGATTTTTACACACGTTTTTATTCGGGTATCACTGTTTCTGCAGGCAACTTCTTCAACAAATTCGGGTACCTGTCCGCCTATCTCAAATTTGGTGGTTTTTTTAACCATTCCTCTTTTGAAGATGCTGTTGTGAAATTTAACCTCCAGTATTTCACCCCACTTCTTAAATCCAGAGACAAGCGGTATAAATTCCGGACATTTTACACAGCTGAATACCGTAGGGCATTTAACACCCGGGCAAACAACCAGGAGGATTATAATGCAAATCTGAATTTTAAAATAGATAAAGTGAACAATTCCATTTTATTCAACGGGGTTAATATTTTATCCGGTAAAATTTCTTCCGTTTGCTTTACACCCTTGTATTTTTATGGCTTTCGGTTGGCCACAATGCTCAATTTGCAAAGTGGTTTGGTTGCCAAAAAGAATGAACCATTATATAATGCCCACCTTTTCAGCAGTATCGGAATGAGTTTAATCATTAAAAATGACAACCTGATCTTCCCTGCCTTTGTAGTTTCCGGATATTTTTATCCTTCATCTGTCGGGAATTATCCTCAATTTCAATTTATTGTCGGTTCTGATTTGCATGTTCAAACCTATGATTTTAATGTTACAGCACCACATGAAGAAAATCTGGGGAACTGAAATCTGAAAAAATGATGTAGTTTTACCATTCTTTAAAAATATCCCGTATGATTGATTCTATTATTAATCCAGGCGACGACCCGGTTTATTCGCGAAAGGTCCTTGAAATGATAACAGTGGCAAATGAATTTTGTCATTTTATGGAGAAGGCTGAGAATTATACAGTGGAGGATCTCTTGAATTTTCTTCAAAAAGTATCCCCGCTTATCTATTTGAAAAGTGCATTGTTACCTGAAATTGAAGTGGCAGATGAAGATGCGGTAGAGCACTATGTAAGTGAAGAGCAGTGGGAATCTTTGTTCAATATTTTATACAACAAATTCGGTGACAGGGATCAGTTTTACTTTGTTGATCACCATGAAAAAAGCCATAATGACCCTGTAAAAGGTAGTCTTGCAGAATCATACACTGATATTTACCAGGATTTAAAGGACTTTTTACTGCTATACCAGAATCCATTGAAAACCTTCAAAGAAAATGCAGTAAAAGAGTGTAAACGCCTGTTCGAAACCCGGTATGGGTACAGGTTGATAAATGCACAATCAGCCATTCACTGCATCCTTTATCCGGAGGAAGAAAACAACATTATTTTTTAGAATCCAGCCTGTTAAGACCTTCTATGGCCTTGTCGTAATTCACTTTGATTTTCAGTGATTTCTGATAGTCAGCATATGCATTCTTGTAATCACCTGCAAGTTCATGGGCATATCCACGGTTAAAATAGGCCTCAGCATATTCAGGATCTTTTTTTATTGATTCAGTAAAAAACTGAACCGCTTTTTTGAAATCTTTCAGGTATACAAGGTAGATATACCCGGTGTTGTAGGATGCCTCCCTAAAGGATGTATCTGTTTTAGACATCAGGTCATAGGTTGCAATTGCCCTTTCGTATTTCCCGGCTTCCTGGTAATACAATCCAAGCATATACAAGGCCTCTCTGCTGGTTGGCCGCAGCCTCAATGCATTTTTCAGATACAACTCAGCCAAGGGATCTTTTTTGACCGCATAAAGTTCGCCCAGCTGAACATATGCCTCATAATATTCCTGGTTTTTATCCACAGCCTGTTTCAAATCATCTACTGCGTGAATTGTATCACCTTGCTCCAGCAAGCCAATCGCCCGGGTATAATAAGCCGGGGCATTTGCATTATCAATGATTAATAGCTGCTTCACGGTGGCATAGCAGTTTTGATAATCTTTGATGATCAGGTAAAGTTTTGCAAGTTTAAGAAAAGCATCAGCGTCCTTCGGGTTTTTACTGATCGCCTTGATTAGCGCGTCCCTGCTGTCTTCAGGCTTACCCATAAGGAGGTAAATATCTGCCAGGATAATGTAAGAGGTTGATTTTCCGGCATCAAGAGACAATGCCTTATTTACATCTTTTAAAGCCTGATCAAACTGACGATCCAGAAGGTAAAATTTGGCCCTGAGGTTATAAAGCTCCGGATTGGAGGCATCTGCATCTATCCGTTGATTGATCACCTCGAGTTTTAAGCGTGTGCTGTCGCTGCCCTGCATTTGCCTGTCGGCCGGCTCTCCTCCGTTTCGGCAGGAGGTTACTGCGAACAGGCAAAGCAGAAGACAACCTGTCAGGATTTTCATGGCACTATGCATGGCTACGTAAAACTTCCCGGATTTTTCCTTCCAATTCATCTGCAAGCTCCGGATTGTCCTGGAGAATCTTCTTCACCGCATCCCTTCCCTGGCCCAATTTCGTGTCACCATAGCTGAACCATGATCCGCTTTTTTTGATCACATTCAGCTCCGTAGCAAGATCAATGATTTCGAATGCCCTGGAAATGCCTTCCCCGAAAATGATATCGAATTCGGCTTTGCGGAAAGGCGGCGCCACCTTGTTTTTAACCACCTTGACTTTCACATGGTTTCCAACAACTTCATCCCCTTCTTTGAGCTGTGTCTGCCGGCGGATGTCGAGTCGTACCGAAGCATAGAACTTCAAGGCGTTTCCACCGGTGGTAGTTTCAGGATTGCCAAACATAACCCCGATCTTCTCCCTCAATTGGTTGATAAAGATACAGCAAGTGGCAGTTTTGCTGATAGTTGCAGTAAGTTTTCTCAATGCCTGTGACATAAGCCTGGCCTGCAATCCCATTTTCGAATCACCCATTTCCCCCTCAATTTCACTTTTAGGGGTAAGTGCAGCAACCGAATCGATCACAATGATGTCGATGGCACCGGAACGAATCAGGTTTTCGGTAATTTCCAATGCCTGTTCGCCATTGTCAGGCTGGGAAACCAGCAGGTTTTCAACATCCACGCCAAGTTTTTGAGCGTAAAACCTGTCAAATGCATGTTCGGCATCGATGAATGCTGCAATTCCCCCGGTTTTTTGAGATTCAGCAATTGCATGCAATGCCAGGGTTGTCTTTCCCGACGATTCAGGTCCATAAATTTCTATTACCCTTCCTTTCGGCAAACCACCAATTCCCAGGGCAGCATCAAGGCCTATCGATCCGGTTGAGATCACATCAACTGCATCAATGGCATTATCACCCAGCCGCATGATGGTTCCTTTTCCGAATGTTTTTTCAAGCTTATCCAATGTAAGCTGTAATGCTTTCAGTTTTTCCTTGTTTACTTCGTTTGTCATAGCTTTTTTCTCCTATTTTTAGGTTTGGTCGAGATGCACCAGGGTGCTGTCGAGATGCACCAGGGTGCTGTCGAGACGCACCGCGGTGCGTCTTTACTAATCAGTGGCTTTAAGGATCTGGGCGGCATGGTTCTTCGTATCTACTTTTGTAAAGACATGTGCTATCTTCCCGACTTCATCCACGATGAAGGTCATCCGGTTGATCCCCTCATACTCTTTTCCGTAAAGTTTCTTTTTGCCCCATACTCCATAATCCATGATGATCTTTTTTGCTTTATCGGAGATGAGGGCAAAAGGTAATACGTATTTTTCAGAAAAATTTTTGTGGGACTTTTCATCATCGGCACTAATACCCAGTATTCTAAATCCTTTATCAATGAGAACCTGATAGTTATCTCTTAAATTACACGCTTCAGCCGTACAGCCCGGAGTATTGTCTTTTGGATAAAAAAAGATAATCACTTTATTACCTTTCAGGGATCCCAGGGAAACAAGGTTGCCATTCTGATCGACAAACTCAAAGTCTGGCGCAGCATCACCAATTTTTAACTGTATCATAATCCGCTCTTTAATGAAATAATAATGTAAAGAATTGTGGAATCCAAAAGTAGAAATTATGAAGAGAATAACAGAGGTCCCCGGAATGGAGTTATCAACAACTTTACATGGCTTGTTTAGTCAGGTAAAATTTACAGAAATCCTTTAAACCACAATCCCCGCAGGCAGGTTTGCGTGCCATGCACACATAACGGCCATGAAGGATGAGCCAGTGATGGGCAATGGATCTTAATTTTTCTGGAATATATTTAATCAACTGATTCTCTGCTTGTAGTGGATTTTTGGCGTTACTTGTCAAACCCAGGCGTGCAGAAACACGAAACACATGGGTATCAACCGCCAGGGCAGGCTTATTGAAGATAACGGATGCCAGTACATTCGCGGTCTTCCTGCCTATCCCGGGAATTTTCTGCAATTCGTCAACATCTGAAGGCAAAATACCACCATATTGTTCAACCAGGGCTTTTGCCATACCAATAAGGTTTTTGGTTTTGTTATTGGGATAAGAGCAACTCCTGATCAGGTTAAAAACATCAACCGGATCGGCGCCGGCTAAGCTCCGGGCATCCGGAAATTGTTTGTAAAACGGGGGTGTAATGATATTCACGCGTTTATCAGTGCACTGTGCCGAGAGTATCACTGCCACTGCAAGTTCATAGGGGTCGGTATAGATAAGCTCGGTTTCGGCAACAGGATGATGCAGTAGAAAGTAATCGATAACCAACCGGAAACGTTCGTCTTTGCGCATCAGAAATACTTTAGGCAAGTTTAACTGCCGCGAAGAATGGTCACGGAACCCTTTAAAACTTCGTCACCAAATTGCCCGGTCAACCGGAGGATATAAAAATAGGTTCCGTCAGAAAGCCGCTCTCCGTCCCAGTCTTCACTTTTGTAATCAACCTGGTTGTAAACCTTTTTCCCCCACCGGTCATATACCAGCAGTTCATTTCCCAGGTATGCTTCCCGAAAATCTTTCTTTTTATCGTCCATCAATTCAATGGCGAATTTATCATTAACCCCGTCGGCATTCGGGGAAAAAAGATTGGGAATATCAAGCTCGGCAACCTTTACCGTAACAACATTGGTAACGGAATCATCACAACCGTTCAGATCAGTAAATTTTAATTTCACATTAAAGGTTCCCGTTTTACTGTAAATATGAGACGCGGGATTAAGATTGGAAACCGACACAGAATCACCAAAATTCCAACTCCAGTTTGTAATTCGCGTTTGCATTGAATCCGGGAATACAACCTGGATGTTAGGATTCGTCAGATAGACCACGGTATCCGGATTGATTTCAAAAGTAATTTCCGGAGTTTTTAAGTAATCTACCAGGTAACTGCTGTCAATAGAACATCCGAGTGAATCGGTAACTGTCAAAATATAAGGCAGGTCACGCGGACAAAGGCCAAAAACGATGGTATCCTGCGAATGCCCTGCGTGCCATTCGTAAACATAGAACGGATCGTTCTTGAGCTGGGTTCCCCCGGAAATACTTGTTTTAAACTGCCCTTTGCACTCGCCAAAACAGCCCAATGGATTGTAACGAAAAAGCGTATCAACAAACATCCGGGGATGCATGCGTAAAATTGCATCGTTACTGGTATCGCTTCCAATGCCCTCCACTGTAACAATACATCGGTAAATCCCCGGAGAGTTGCTGTCAACTTTCAGGATTTTAAAAACCGAATCGGTGGCTTCAGGAATATCAATAAAATTTTTCTGCCACCGGTAGTTAACTTTCGCACTGCCCTGTGGAGTTACGAGTGTCGTAAAAATCACACTATCCCGAAAGCAAACAATGGTATCAGCAGGTTTCACTTCAACGTTTACCTGGTTAAAGGCAACTGCGCTACAGAAAAAAAACAGGGCAAGGAGGGTTTGTCTCATCTGGTGTTTCAATACAGCCGCAAAAATAAGAATTTCTTTGATTCCGGCCACGTATTCAGATAACGCTTCAAATACCTGACTTAGTATTCAGCATGAAAGTCATTTGATGGTCAGTAAAGATTATTTGAAATCATGATCAGGGTACATGCAGATACAACTTCCACACCGCCTGCCAAAAGAGTTTCTGAGAATCCGGGCGACTCAGTACCCGGGTTAAAGATCACCCGCCTGGGTTTCAATCCTATAATGTAATCATAATATGCCGACAAATTTTTAGTGCCAATATAAATCGTTATCGTATGGATGTCTTCAAACATCGGAAAAGGTTTTTCAACCCTTACCCCACTGATTTCACCCTCCCTAAGCCCAACTGCAACAACAGGAATGTTGTTGTATTTAAGCTTTCTCACTGCCATGTATGAGAATCTTTCGGGATTCAGACTGGCACCAAGAACCAGAGTCTTCTTTTTCATTTGTTAACAAATTCACAACCTCTGGCAAAAGTAATTAAAAAAAGGTAAAAATCCCGGTATCTGTGAAAAAACACCTATTTACCGGGTTCTTCAACCTTTATAAGCTCTCCGAAATCAAACACCTCCTTTTTTGAGACAGCACCTTTTTCATTGTAGTGTACCCAGGTTCCATCCTGGTGTCCCTGGTTGTACTGCCCTGCAGTCATTGTTTGTCCGGAATTATAAAATGATGTAAACGCACCCACTTTATCGCCGCCACGATAAGTTCCCCGTATTTTCAGTTTGCCGTCGAGGTAATATTGCTCCCACTTACCGTCCTTAACTCCATCCTTATAGTATTGTATCTCGGTCAGCCCTCCTTCGGGGTTATACACTTTTGAAACACCATTGACCAATCCGGCCTTGTATGTTTCTTCTGAAACAAGATTTCCACCCACCTCACTGAAAAATTGCCAGGTACTATCCTTCTTCTCATTGATGTACGTGCCGATAGCCATTTTCATCCCACTGGGGAAGAATGAAATGGTGGCGGCCCGCCTGCCCTGACCGGACACCATAGAAATCATTTTCACCTTTCCGTTAGGATAATAGTAGCGGAATTCACCTTCCGGAACCCCATCCTTAAAATGGCCTTCATATATCATTTTGCCTGCAGAATCAATTTTGCGCCAGGATCCCTGCCGACGGCCCTGGCTGTCTTTCAAATTCAATGTATCCTGTGCGAAAACCGTACAGGAAAAAAATGCAAACAGAGTTAGAATGAAAAGTCGGTTCATAATCCTATAAAAATTACTTTTGCAAAGTAAATACTTATTTCTCTTGCAAACGTATCCTTCCAAACTTCTTGAACAAGCCGTCAATGAGCTGGCCAGGCTGCCGGGTATCGGTCGAAAAACCGCTCTGCGCATGGCTTTACATTTGCTAAAGCGCAACACACAGGAAGTTGAATCCCTGGGGAACGCAGTTATCAAAATGCGAAATGAGATCATTTATTGCAGGGAATGCCGAAATATTTCCGATCAGGAACTTTGCGCCATTTGTGAAAGTCCGAAGCGCGATCATACACTGATTTGTGTGGTGGAGGATATACGCGATGTAATGGCCATTGAAAACACAGGTCAGTTCAGTGGAGTATACCATGTTCTGGGTGGAATAATATCCCCCATGGAAGGAATAGGTCCTCAGGATTTACATATCGAGGCGCTGATCAGCCGGGTTAGCACAGGGGCCATCGGAGAAATCATCCTGGCACTTCCGACTACCATTGAAGGAGACACTACCAATTTTTACCTTTTCAGGAGGCTCGCTGAATTTAACTTAACCCTTACTACCATTGCACGCGGTGTGTCAATTGGTGATGAATTGGAGCACACAGATGAAGTAACCCTGGGCCGTTCGATCCTGAACCGAACCCCCTATGAGTCGGGACTGAAACGTTAAAAAAGCTCAAGCTGACTGAGTTTTTCCTGTTTGCTTACGGCTACCACCAGGTCTGTGTAATTTTCAAGCAACGGACGTATTGCCTTCTTAATAAGTTTATTGGGTGTGGTATGGCGTGATTTGCTAACATTCATAAGCGACTTCTTCTGCTGAGCGGTAACTTTGAAGGTAATGACTTTATACTTAACAGCTTTCCTGCTTTTTTTGATTTTTTTCTCTGCCATAAGATCAAAGGTCTTTGATAATTTCCTTGAAGTCGCTGATAATTTTACCGGCAAGCACATCGGCTTTTGCCAACACATCACTTTCAGCGTAAATCCTTACAATCGCTTCAGTATTAGACCGGCGAAGATGCACCCATTCATTGTCAAAATGAATTTTAATCCCGTCGATGGTTGAAATTGGCTGAGAACTGTACTTTTCTATAATGGCTTTAAGTATTTTATCAATATCCATCTCCGGAGCAAATTCAATTTTATTTTTAGAGATGAAGTAGTCAGGAAACTGGCGTCGCACTGCCGAGCATTTTTTCCCTGATTTAACCATGCCGGTTAAAAACAGGGCTACCCCCACAAGTGCATCACGGCCATAATGAAGTTCAGGGTAAATCACCCCTCCGTTTCCTTCTCCCCCGATCACAGCATTCTTTTCCTTCATCAGTTCCACCACATTTACCTCGCCGACGGCGGAGGCGAAATATTCTCCTCCGGCACGCTCTGTGACTATTTTTAACGCCTGGGTGGAGGATAGATTGGATACGGTGTTCCCTTTTTGATGCTGTAAAACGTAATCTGCCACCGCAACAAGCGTATACTCCTCACCAAATGGTTCTCCCAATTCGTTGATAATTGCCAGCCGGTCAACATCCGGATCGACCACAAACCCGATATCAGCCTTGCATCGCACCACAGCAGCACAGATGTCGCCCAGGTGTTCAGGCAATGGCTCAGGGTTATGTGGAAACTGACCATTTGGTTCACAGTACAATTCTTCTATTTTACTTACATTCAGCGCTTTAAGTAATGCAGGAATTGCCAGCCCTCCGGTACTGTTTACTGCGTCGACCACCACATGCAGTTTTGCCTGTTTGATGGCTTCCGCATCGACCAGCGGAAGGGCCAGTACTTTTTCGATGTGTTTCCGGAGATAAGAATCATCCGTTTTATATAACCCCAGGTTATTCACCTCTGCGTAAATGAAATCGGCCTTTGCCGCCAGTTCGAGCACCCGCTCTCCATCGGCAGCAGAAAGGAATTCCCCCTTGTGATTCAACAGTTTAAGCGCGTTCCACTGGCGGGGATTGTGACTTGCGGTGAGAATAATTCCGCCATGTGCATGTTCTTCTGTAACGGCAATTTCGGTGGTAGGAGTTGTTGTAAGGCCGATATCAATTACATCCGCTCCCATTCCCAGCAAAGTTCCTACAACCAGTTTATTGACCATTAACCCGGAAATCCGCGCATCCCGGCCAACCACAATACACAACTTTTCCCGCTGACACGATTCACGAAGAAATGTTACATAGGCTGATGTAAAACGAACAAGGTCAACAGGTGTGAGCCCTTCTCCTGCACTTCCGCCTATCGTGCCACGGATTCCTGAAATTGATTTAATAAGTGCCATATGTTTTTTCAGACAAATGTAAATGATTTCCCATATATTGGCCAGTCCTTTTGAAAAAAAATGAAAACTGGACTGACAGTTTCGGGGGTGCACCCCTTTTTTTCGTAATTTTGCAAAAATAGTTAGGCGTGCAACATCATAACCTGCTGAATGGAAGAACCCTTTGAATCATTTTTTGACGGTGAAACACTTTCGCTTGTCGGTCGTTTTGAGAGTATGCTCCAGCAAAATCAGCATCTTTTCTTTGATGTTGATGAGTTTGAGGAGATCATCGAATACTATTTTTTCAAGAACGAACAGCGAAAAGCCTTTCTTACCATCAACCAGGCACTGGAACAACACCCGGGATCTACTTCCATATTGGTTAAACTTGCTCAATTTCAGATAAATGCAAAAAAAGACAGGGAAGCTCTCCGGATTTTAAAAGAAATTGAACATTCCGGTTCTGCTGACAGCGACCTGCACCTCGCCAAGGGGAACCTTTACAGCCAGCTTGAAAAACCTGAGAAAGCGATTGAGGAGTATAAAAAAGCGCTTGAGGGTGCCGATTACCTGGATGATATATTCTCAAGTATCGCCTTTGAATATGAGAATATCGGCAAATACGACAAAGCAATAGAGTACCTGTTAAAAGCTCTTGAACTGAATCCGGAAAACGATGCCGCTTTGTATGAGTTTGCATTTTGTTGTGAAGTGTCGCAGCAAACTGAACAGGGCATTGAATACCTGCTTAAATTTCTCGACCGCCATCCATATTCAGTGGCGGCCTGGTTTAATCTTGGAATTGCTTACAGCAATATCGATCTTTACGAAAAAGCCATTGAGGCATACGATTATGTTCTGGCCATCGACGATACCTTTTCTTCCGCTTATTTTAATAAAGCCAATTGTTACGCCAACATCGGCAACTTTAACAAAGCCATTGAGACCTATATAGAAACGTTTTTTTACGAAGATGCCGAACCGGTTACGTACTACTATATTGCGGAATGTTACGAGAAACTCAGAAATTTTGATTCTTCCATAGAATACTACAACAAAGCTGTTGGCCTTGACCCTGAATTTGCTGATGCATGGCTTGGTCTCGGAGTTTCGCACGATGAATTGGGAAAACCGCAATCGGCCATGCCTTTCGTTCTCAAAGCAATTAAACTAACTCCGTCCATTCCCGAATACTGGTTTATTTTAGGTGATATCCAGATCAAACTGTCACAAATCGAGGAAGGAATCAGTTCATACAGGAAAGTTATTGAACTTGATCCCGAAGACACAGATATCTGGCTTGATCTTTCGGTTGTTTACGCTGACCTGAAAGATTATGAAAAAGGGTATACCGTGCTTTCCGACGGGTTGCATTACCACGAAAACCATGCGGATTTCTACTTTGGCATGGCCTATTACCTTTTCATGATGGGCAAAACCCGGCAGGGACATGAAACCTTTCAAAAAGCCATGACTATTGATCAGGAAGGGCACAAACGTCTTTTCACCACTTTCCCTGATGCTGCAAATCACCCTGAAATACTCGAACTAATTCAATCTTTTGGAAAGTAAACAACCATGAACACCTCCGGCCTTACCCTTTTACCCGACCGCACAACCAAACCCAGGCAAAATGGTATTGCCATGGTGATGGACAAAGGCCTCAGCGTGCGTGAGGCAGAAGACTTTGTTGAAACGGCAGGCCACCTGGCCGACTTTGTAAAACTTGGATTCGGCACATCGGTAGTCGCCAATAAAGTCAGGGAAAAAGTGAAGGTATATCATCAGGCGAATATTAAGGTTTATGCCGGAGGAACTTTGTTTGAAGCCTTTGTAATCAGAAACCAATATGACGACTACCTGAAGTACATTGATCATCTGGGTCTGGATACAATTGAAGTATCTGATGGGTCCATGTTGATGGATCATGATGTAAAGTGCGAATATATCCACAAACTGGCAAAAAAATACACCGTCCTTTCCGAAGTGGGTGCCAAGGAATCCGGCATCCTGATTGCACCCGGGAGATGGATCGAAATGATGCAAAAGGAATTGCAGGCAGGTGCCTTCAAAGTTATCGGAGAAGCAAGAGAAAGCGGAAACGTTGGTATTTACCGCGCTACCGGCAAAGCACATGTTGCCCTTATCAACAAAATTCTGGCAAAAGTTCAGGCCGACAAACTGCTGTGGGAAGCCCCGGTAAAATCGCAGCAGGTTTGGTTCATTAAAAATTTTGGCGCCAATGTGAATCTCGGGAATATTGCTCCATCTGATCTCATTCCATTGGAAACCTTACGTTTAGGATTAAGGGGAGATACCTTTTTCAGCTTTTTACCTGCGAAGTATAAGAAGTTTCAGCTAAAGTAGCGAGGTAGCGAGGTAGCGAAATAGCGAAATAGTGAAATGGCGAAATGGAGCAAAGCGAGGTATTATTCGGGTTGATTG
>CAZVNF010000076.1:0-17489 GCA_964628215.1 uncultured Draconibacterium sp. | reverse complement strand
GGTACCTGGACCCTGGCCTATACCTATTATTTTGATGAGAATATTAAAATAATGCTGGGCTATGAGATCCCGATGAATAAAAAGGTGGGGGTGACCGATGCAAACGGAAAGGGAAATGTTACTTCTACATATACTGTGAACAACGTTCCGGGAGTTTTGGACTACAGCAGCACCATCAGTCAGAATCTTCTGACACTGCGTTTACAGGTTAAATTTTAGTAAGGAAAAAATCACTAGCTTTATAAAAAAATAAATATGAAAACATTAAAATCAAAAATGGGAATCGCTGCAATGGTAGTGATCGCGTTAATTGGCTTCGCCTTTATGCCTGCTCCTAAAAAAATAACCGTAAAAGGTTCCGACACCATGGTCATCCTGGCACAGAAATGGGCTGAGGTTTACATGAAGTCGCATCCGCAAACGGTAATCCAGGTTACAGGGGGAGGATCGGGAACAGGTATCTCAGCCCTCATCAATGGATCCACTGATATTTGCAATTCAAGCCGCCCGATGAAACAGTCGGAAATGGACAAACTGAAAGACCGCTATGCATCACTGGGTGTTGAAATACCCTGTGCCAAAGATGGTATCACTATCTTTTTACATGCAACAAATCCGGTGAAAGAGCTTACCATCAAGCAGCTGAGCAATATTTTCTCAGGAAAAACCCGCAACTGGAAAGAAGTCGGGGGCCCTGACCAGGACATCAAACTGTATGGCCGTGAAAACAGTTCAGGAACTTATGTGTTTTTCAAAGACCAGGTGGTAAAGGCCGATTATGCCGCCAGTTGCCAGACCCTGCCCGGCACTGCTGCCGTGGTAAATGCTGTGTCGAAGGACAAATGGGGCATTGGGTATGGCGGAGCCGCATATGCCGCAGGTGTTAAACATTGTGCCGTGAAAAAAGATGATAAAAGCATTGCATACATGGCCACTGCCGAAACAGTGAAGAAAGGACAATATCCCATTACCCGTTACCTTTATTTATACCTTCGCAACCGGCCTACCGGCGACCTGAAGGCATACATCGACTGGATTCTCAGCCCTGAAGGTCAGAAGCTTGTAACAGATATTGGCTATTTTCCGGCAAAATAGTTGTTTGGTTAATGTGAGTATGTGCAAATCGGCGAATGGCGGCATTGTATCAATGTTGCCAATTGCCGTTAAAATAACAAAATGGATAACCCGATAGAAAACAAGGGATTCAAATTTTCCAAAGAGTCGTTGAAGAAGAAATTCCGATGGTCTGAATTCCTTTCGGAAAAGATCATCACCGGGGTGGCTTTTCTTTCAATTACCATTATCGTGCTGATATTTTTCTTTGTGTTCAAGGAATCGCTTCCGATTTTTAATTATAAGGACAAGGAGGCCACGAAGGTTGAAACAGTTCATAAACAGGAGCAGTACGGAACAGATTCAACTATTGCAACCAATGCATCCGGGCAGGAGCAATATGGTGTTACCGAGGTTGATTCGCTGATGATCGAGAACCAGACGCAGGCGGTAGATACTACGGTTTATGGATCTGACCAGGCTACCTTCAAAAGTCTGGCTGGGAAAAAATGGCTGCCAGTGTCAGACCATCCGAGGTACGGATTGATCCCGCTTTTTGTAGGCACTCTCAAAATAACCCTCATCGCCATGCTGTTCGCAGCACCCATTGCCATTCTGGCAGCCCTGTTTTCGGCAGCGTTTGCGCCCTATTGGATGAGAGAAATCATCAAGCCGGCTATTGAACTGCTGGCGGGTTTCCCGTCGGTGGTGATCGGGTTTTTCGCCCTGATGGTGATGGCTACATTTTTTCAGAATATTTTCGGATACGATGGCCGGCTGAATGCGTTCGTTGGGGGTGTGGCCATGGCCCTGGCAGCCATTCCGATCATTTTTACCATTACCGAAGATGCCCTCACCGCGGTGCCGCGAACCTATACCGAAGCCAGCCTGGCTTTGGGAGCAACCCGCTGGCAAACCGCTTTGTTTGTGACCCTGCCTGCTGCTACGCCCGGCATATTTGCCGCGATCCTTCTGGGGATTGGCCGTGTTTTCGGCGAAACCATGATTGCCCTGATGGCCACGGGAAATGCAGCCATGATCTCTGCCAACCCGTTTGAATCGGTTCGCACCCTGGCTGCTACCATTGGCGCTGAAATGGCAGAGGTGGTATTTGGCGATACTCATTACAACGTGCTCTTTCTTATAGGCTCGCTGCTCTTTATCTTTAATTTCAGCCTCAATGCACTGGCTGAGTTTTATGTGAAAGGAAAGCTGGTGAAACGTTTTCAGGGGAAACAGTCATGAGCAGGAGAAAAAGTATAACCGGCGGATTATTCATCGGAGCCACCGCGCTTTCCGCCTTCGTGATCATAGCGGTAATCATCCTCCTCCTCGTGGTTATTATCATTGGAGGAAAAGAGACTTTTTCATGGGAATTCCTCACTGCATTTCCCGAAGACGGCATGATGGCCGGGGGGATTTTCCCCGCAATATACGGAACAGTACTGCTGGTGCTGATCATGTCCATTGCAGCCGTACCATTTGGAACCATTACGGCAATCTACCTTACCGAATATGCCCATGAGAAATCCATCCTTGCCCAAACCATCCGGTTTGCTGTAAGAACCCTTGCAACCGTGCCTTCGATCATTTTTGGATTGTTCGGTCTTGGGTTTTTTATCAAATTCGTCGGCGGAGGCATGGACGATGCTTTTCTGGGCGGACAACTGAAATGGGGCCAGCCCAATATACTCTGGGCCAGCCTGACCATGGCCCTGCTAACCCTCCCGGTGGTGATCGTTTCAGTTGAAGAAGCCATTCGCACCGTTCCGCGCGAGTTACGCGAAGCAAGTCTCGCGCTTGGAGCCACCAAATGGGAAACCATCAAGCGGATTGTCATCCCCGGTTCGAGGTCGGGGATAATGACCGGAACCATTTTAGCTGTGAGCCGCGGCGCCGGCGAGGTGGCCCCGATCCTGTTTACCGGTGCAGCCTATTACCTGGCAACGCTTCCTACCTCCCTGAGCGATCAGTTCATGAATCTTGGATATCACATCTATATCCTGGCAACCCAGTCGGCCAATGTGGATCAAACTCTTCCCATCCAGTTTGCCACCACCATGGTATTGTTACTCCTCACTTTTACCTTAAATTTGGCAGCGGTGATCATCCGTTCGAGATTGCGCCGGAAAGCGAAGTGATAAATGAAGAAATTTAAAGCATGAAAGAAATAAAAATTAAAACCAAAGATCTGACCCTCTTCTACGGAGCGAAAATGGCGTTGAATTCAATCACCATGGATATTCCCGACAAGGAGGTTACCGCTTTCATTGGCCCCTCGGGATGTGGAAAATCTACCTTTCTCCGCACCCTGAACCGCATGAATGACCTGATTCCAAATGTGCGGATCACCGGAGAGGTGCTGGTCGATTCGCTCAACATTTACGACAAGCAGATCGATGTGGTCAACCTGAGAAAAAAGGTGGGCATGGTTTTCCAGAAGTCAAATCCGTTCGCAAAATCAATATTCGAGAACGTGGCCTACGGACCGCGCATCAACGGAATCAACAATAAAACACAACTGGAGGAGATTGTGGAGTTGTCGCTGAAAAAGGCTTTTATCTGGGAAGAGGTCAAAGACCGGCTGAACGATTCGGCCATGGCCTTGTCGGGCGGCCAGCAGCAGCGCATGTGCATTGCCCGTACCCTGGCAGTGGAGCCGGAAATCATCCTTATGGACGAACCGGCCAGCGCACTCGATCCCATTTCTACCGCGAAGATAGAAGAGCTGATCTTCGAGTTGAAAAAGAGTTACACCATTGTCATCGTAACGCACAACATGCAGCAGGCAGCCCGTGTGAGTGACTTAACTGCGTTTTTCTACCTCGGAGAACTCATCGAATTCGGAAAAACAAAAAAAATATTTACCACACCGGATAAAAAACATACGGAGGAGTATATCACCGGCCGGTTCGGTTAAAAAATTCAAGACACGGAATGTGTTAAACAAGACAAAATTGTAAACTGTAAATTGAAGCTATGGAACGTCATTTCGAACAAGAACTGGAGAAACTGAAAAAGCGTCTCCTCAAGATGGGGAACCTTGTGTACGACCAGGTGCATAATTCGCTTGAAGCCTTGTTAACCTGCAATATTGAACTGGCCCGGCAGGTTATCGAAAAAGACAACAAGGTGGACAAACTCGATGTGAAGATCGACAAGTTATGTCAGCGGATTTTTGCCCTTACCCAGCCTGTTGCCACAGACCTGCGCCTGATCATGTCGGCATTGAGAATGAACAATGACCTGGAACGTCTGGGCGACCTGGCAGTAAATATTTCAACCAAAATTGAAGGAGTGAGCGAATATCCCGATATTCTCACCAAGCTTCACGTTGATGAACTTGCCAATATGGCCGACCTCATTGTAAAGGATGTCGTTACCATCCTGAATACCCGCAACACCGCCTTTGTAAAGGACATCTTTACCTCGGCTACGGCAATCGAAGAGAAGGTTCAGGCGGTATCCGGCAGGATCCTGGAAGAGATGATGCATAAAACAGAGGTAATCGTAGTGGCTACCAACCTCATGATCATCCTCACCCAGATCGACCGCATCGCAGGCTATTCCACCAACATTGCCGAATCGGTAGTGTTTATCGTGGACGGGAAGATGATCAAACATAAGAACCCTTTCAAAGAGGGGCCATCTGGTGATACAATACCCACTGACAATGGTTGATTCACGAAATTGTGTGTTTGAAATGCACAATCTGGTTTACCAGTTATACAGGCTGACCGGGAAGAAATTGAAATTGTTGAAAACTTTCACTGAAAATCGGTTCACCTTTTGATGAATTGGCGATTAAGCAGTAAACGAAATGGAAACTGCTATCGTGAATATTGTGCCAGATGAGTCGATTATTTTGAAAATATTTCTTGTCAGGGACCAAAAAGTAATGATTGATAAAGATTTATCAGCGTTATACCAGGTTGCAACAAGAGATTTGAATAAAGCGGTGAAACGTAATGCAAAACGATTCCCGGAAGATTTTATGTTCCAATTGACACAAAAGGAAACAACCAACTTGATGTTCCAATCTGGAACATCAAGTTGGGGTGGCCGTAGAAAACCACCCAAGGCATTTACTGAACAGGGAATAGCCATGTTGTCGAGCGTGCTGCATAGTGATCTTGCTGTTGAGATGAACATCAGGATAATCCGTATTTTCACAAAAATGCGGAACCTGCTTGAAACGCATCAGGCAATATTGCAACGACTTCTGGTTTTGGAAAAGAATGATACTGATCAGGATCAAAAAATAATGCTGGTACTGGATTATCTGAAATCAATGGAAATACGGGAACAACAAGAGCAATTGTTAAAAGATCGTAATTTAATCGGATACAGGATTGGAGAAAATATATAATCTGAGAGGGGATTGAGAATAATTACATATTTTTGTCATACCTAATCCAACAGAATCCTTACCAACCCGTTTTCCATGGCACACCAGGCAGGAATTCCGCTCACCGACCGGTCGAAGGGAAATTACATCCTTTCGATCACCATCATCGGCATTTTTTTCTTCATCTTCGGGTTTGTCACCTGGCTGAATTCAGTACTGATCCCATTCCTGAAAATAGCCTGTGAAAAAAACAACTTCGAATCTTATTTCGTAGCCTTCGCTTTTTACATCTCCTATTTTGTGATGGCCATCCCGTCGGCATGGGTGTTGAAAAAAACCGGGTTTAAAAACGGCATGTCGCTGGGACTGGTGCTGATGGCATTGGGTGCATTGATTTTTATCCCTGCAGCCTATTCCCGCATGTTCGGTTTGTTCCTCACCGGACTTTTTGTGCAGGGCACCGGGCTGGCGGTACTGCAAACAGCGTCTAATCCCTATGTCACGATTCTCGGCCCGCTTGAAAGTGCGGCCAAACGCATCAGCATCATGGGGATCTGCAATAAAATTGCAGGCGTGATCAGCCCGCTGATCCTGGGTGCCATCGTGCTTAAGGGAATGGACCGTTTCGATAAAACCATGCTGGATGCCCTTGACGGACTGCAAAGAACCGCCATGCTCGATGAACTTGCCGGACGAATTATCCTGCCGTATATCATTATGGCGGTGGTTCTGGTCATACTAGCCCTGTTGCTGAGGTTTTCAGCACTTCCCGACATTGACACCGACAAGGAGGATGCGTCCACCTCCTCTGCCAATCAATCCAAAACCAGCATTTTTCAGTTTCCGCAGCTCATATTGGGTGTGATCGCTATTTTCGTGTACGTGGGGGTGGAAGTAGTTGCGGTGGACACAATCATTAATTACGGCAACGCCCAGGGTTTTTCATTTGAACTGTCGAAGTACTTTGCCTCTTACACCCTGGCTGCCATGGTCTTAGGATATATCATCGGGATCATTGCCATTCCCAAATACCTGAAGCAGGAAAATGCGCTGATGATTTCCGCCTTGCTTGGGATTGTATTCGGTGTGCTCGCCATCTTTTCTGCCGGACTTCATTTCCAAACCACCTTTTCCTTCACCCTGGCCGGATTCTCCCTGGTGCTTCCTTTTGATTTGTCGGTGTTCTTTATTGCTTTGCTCGGACTGGCCAACGCAATTATGTGGCCGGCCATCTGGCCTTTGGCCATCGACGGGCTGGGCCGGTTTACCAAAATCGGTTCTTCATTGCTGATCATGGCGATTGCCGGCGGGGCATTGCTGCCCCTGCTGTACGGAAGGATGGTGGATGTTTTCAGCCCCCAGCAGGCATACTGGATACTGATCCCCTGTTATATATTTATTTTTTATTATGCTTTGTCAGGGCATAAGCTGCGAAGCTGGAAGTAAGATATATAAATTCTGTGCAGTTTCCCGGTGGCCCGGTGTAAAAAAAATTACACGGAGAACCACGGAGAAGACACGAAGAACCACAGAGAAAAAAGAGAACATATCATAAAACTAGTAATTCAAAGTAAACATGAAACCAACACTATTGATTCTTGCAGCAGGCATGGGCAGCCGTTATGGCGGGCTCAAGCAGCTCGACCAGGTGGGGCCTTCGGGAGAAACCATTATCGACTATTCCATTTATGATGCCATCCGGGCCGGGTTTGGTAAGGTTATATTTATTATCAAAGAGGCCATTGAGGATGATTTCAAAGAGATTTTCGTGGAACGGCTGAAAGATAAAATCGCCATCGACTACGTTTTCCAGGAAACCTGGATGGTGCCTGAAGGAATTACGATCCCCGACAACCGGAGCAAACCCTGGGGCACAGGGCATGCGGTGATGATGGCCGATGGGAAGATCCGGGGGCCTTTTGCCGTGATCAATGCCGATGATTTTTATGGACTGGGAGCATTCGAAACACTTGCTGATTATTATAAAGACTGGACCCCGGAACGATCGTCCGACTATTGCATGGTGGGATACCGCGTTGCCAACACCTTGTCGGAATTTGGCTCCGTATCACGCGGTGTGTGCCAGCCCGATGCCGGTTCCTTCCTGGTTGATGTGGTGGAACGCACAAATATTGAGCGAAGGGATTCGGTAATTGCTTATAAAAACGAAAAGGAACAGCTCGTTCCGATCCCCGGCGACAGCATTGTTTCCATGAACTTCTGGGGATTTACACCATCCTATTTTGGATTTCTTAACCGGGCATTTGAAACATTCATCCAAAAGAATGCAGAAAACCTGAAAGCTGAATTTTATATTCCCAGTGTGGTGAATGACCTTATTAAATCGAAGGAAGCTACGGTCAGGATCCTTCATTGCGATGATAAATGGTTTGGGATGACCTATAAGGAAGACCGGGAAACGGTTGTAAAAAGCATCCGCGGGCTGGTAGAGCAGGGAGTGTACCCTGAAAACTTATGGGGATGACCCAATTTTCTGGACATTTCATCGTTATCTAGCCTGTTACCTATTAAATAGTTACTTTTGCAGCCGGAAAAATCCAATCCTATGAAAAGCTTTAAATCCACCCTTATCCGCCTCAGCGCAGTCATGCTATGCTTCCTAATCCTTGGTGCCGGCACGGGCATGGCCCAGGTTGTGAACGCGGCGACCAAAAAGAAGATCAGCATCGGTGTCGGGTTGTACAACGATATCTGGATGAACACCCCGGATGGCATGAAGACCCGCGTGATCAACCAGGGAGTGCAGGTTTTTGGCACCTATAACATGCCGTTCGGCAAAAGCAACTTCAGCTTCGCCATTGGTGTAGGGCTCAGCGTTCATAACCTTTTTTGGAACTACCGGTTCCAGGGGGACAGCCTTAATTTTCAATTTGTTGAAATTAAGGATATGGATTATAAACGCAGCAAACTGACCATGCCGTTTGTGGAGATTCCGCTTGAATTCCGCATGAAAACGAAAAGTAAAGTCGGTGTGGGTATCGGGTTTAAGGTTGGTTACATGATTTATGCGCATTCGAAATGGGTGGGCGACGACTACCTGTATAACACAGCCAACACCCTTAAAGCCTCTTTCAAAGGCATTGAAAACCTTGAGAAATTCGCATATGGACCTACCTTGCGCATTGGTTACAAGTGGTTTAATGTCAATGGATATTATTCTTTGTCGAAAATTTTCCAGAAAGGAACCGGTGTTGACATCTACCCGATTTCAGTGGGATTTGTACTGATGCCTTTCTGATCAGAGAAGGATCATTAGCAGAGACATCACCCCAACGCCAAGTCCAAATCCGGCATATACCTCCGAAGGTTGATGGGAGTTCGTTTTTAAACGGGCAAACCCGATAATTCCTGCCAGCAGGATTCCCGTGAATATTTCCGTGTTCAGATTGATCCCGAATTTCAGGGAAAGCCCGAGAAACAACCCCGTGAAGCTGCCAATGCCTATCATGTGAAGACTTATTTTCCAGGAAAAATTAAGTATCAGCGCAATGATGGCCAGCAGCGTTGCCCCCAGCATGTAATAGTTGAACAGGGTAGATATGTGAATTCCTCTCAGAAGATAATAGGTGAGATAATAAAAAACGGAAATGGCAAGTACCGGGTATACCCGCTCTTCCTTCAGGGTCATGAAAAGAGAGGAGATTATTTTCAGGCGGAATAACATCCAGGTCAGAAACAAAGGAAACAACACGGTGGTTAGCAGTACCATGCCGGCCATGGCCAGTTTATACGACAATGGCAGAGAGAGAGAAACCACGCTGTTGAGGTTTAACAGCAAAAGGAGGATATAGGTTGGCACCAGCAGCGGATGAAATACATAGGAGATCATCCTGGCAAGTTTATTCTCAATCATGTAGCAGGAGGTTAGAGTTCTTTTCTGAGACGGGCAACAGGGATGTTCAGTTGTTTGCGGTATTTGGCAATGGTTCGGCGGGCAATGTTGTAGCCTTTCTCTTTCAGCAGATCCACCAGTTCATCATCAGTGAGCGGTTTCGATTTTTCTTCCGCCACGATGGTATCGGCAAGGATCTTTTTTATTTCCCTGGTTGAGATCTCCTCTCCATCGGTATTGAGCATTGATTCGCTGAAAAAGCTTTTCAGCAAAAGGGTTCCGAATGGCGTTTGTACATATTTGCTGTTGGCAACCCGGGAGATGGTGGAAATGTCGAGGTTGACGATATTGGCAATGTCTTTCAGGATCATAGGTCTCAGCTTGGTGTCATCTCCGGTGAGGAAATAATCATACTGATACTCCATAATTGCTTTCATGGTGGTCAGAAGGGTCTCCTGGCGCTGTTTTATGGCGTCGATGAATCCCCGGGCGGCATCGAGTTTTTGTTTGACAAAGGACAGGGCGTCTTTTTCAGCCGGTTTTCGTTTCGCACCGCCATATTCATGCAGCATGCTGATATAATCGCGGTTCAATGACAACTCGCGGGTGTAGCGGGTGTTGAGGGTGAGTTCGAGGATGCCGTTGCTGTTGGAGATGAGGAAGTCGGGAACCACATATTGACTGTCGCGCGATACTTCTGAAATGGTATAGCCCGGCTTGGGATTCAGGGTTTGAATTTCTGTTATTGCTTCCCGGAGTTCATCCTCCGAGATATTGCCTTTCTGGATTATTTTCTCGTAATGCTTCTTGCTGAACTCATCGAAATAGAACCGGAGGATAATGGCCGCCAGGTCGGTAGTGTAGGTCCGGTCGGGTTTATGTTCCAGCTGGATCAGCAGGCATTCCTGAAGGGTACGGGCGGCGATGCCCGGAGGGTCAAATGACTGAACGACCTTCAGCACTTCCAGTATCTCCTCATGGGTTGCTTCAATGGCCTGGTTGAAGGCCAGGTCGTCGGCCAGTGCCGGTATCTCGCGGCAAAGATACCCCGACTCATCCAGGTTGCCGATAATGGTTGCCGCAATGATGTATTGCTTGTCGGTGAATTTGTGCATCCCGATCTGGCTGATCAGGAAGTCCTGGAAACTGATACCCGAAACGATCGGAATTTCACGGGTCTCCTCATCCGGGCTTTTATTGTTGGCAACCAGGCGGTATTCAGGAATTTCTTCCTCGTCTACGTAATCCTCAAAAGTAAATTCATCCTCGGCTGACACGGGCGGATCTGCATCCGAGAATTCATCTTCGTCAGAATCAATGGAATCGGAGGTGATGTCATCGTCCATGTTGTCAACTTCCTCCTCCTCTGCGCTCAACTCCTCCAGTGCCGGATTTTCCTCAATCTCCTGCTTGATCCGCTGGTCGAGCGAAAGAATGGGTTCCTGCAGCAAACGCATCACCAGCACCTGCTGGGGTGACAGTTTTTGAATCTGGCTTTGTTGTAATTTCTGGTTTAACATGGACGACAAATATAGCAAATTATCCACGAAATTTATTTTCCTCATCGGTGAAAAAAACATTCATATCGTTAAAATCCCATAGCCGGTCTATTTTCTTAAATTGGTTGGAGGGAAATGAATAATTTCGCCAAAATTCATTATCATGGATGAGATTCCGGGTATACGTTCAAAGTCCTATGCTGTTCTGATCCATATCCTGGCATGGGTTGCATTTTTACTGGTGCCCATTCTTTTCATTGAATCGTCAGAAGGCAGGGAACGTTTCATGATCATGGGATGGTTTCTGCAGGTGCTGATGGCCTGTTATTTCTATTACAATTTTCTTTACCTGATTCCAAGGTTTTTACTGAGAAAACGGATCGGGTTGTATTTTCTGCTGCTTATCCTGGGTTTGATCGCGATCTGCGCCGTAAACGTAACCTTTATATACTCAACTTACGACCTGATTGCACACCGGCACAAATTTGATTTCTGGAGGTCGTTTACCTTCCCCGTTTATCCGGCGGTTATGGCCTTTGCTTTGAGCGCAGCGGTGCGCATTACCATGGAGTGGTTTAAAAATGAACGTCAGAAGAAGGAGATGGAAGCAGAGAAACTGGCCTCGGAACTGGCTTTTCTCAAATCGCAGGTTAACCCGCATTTCCTGTTTAACATCCTGAACAACATCTGTTCGCTGGCCCGGAAAAAATCGGACGAAACAGAAAATGCCATCATCAAGCTTTCACAGATCATGCGGTACATGCTGCAGGATTCGAAAGATGAGAAGGTGAGCCTGGAAAAGGAAATAGAATACCTGCAAAGCTATATTGAACTCCAGCGGTTGCGGTTGCCGGAAGCGGTAAGGATCGATTTTTCCACCGTGGGCCGGCCCGAATTGCTCTCCATCGAGCCATTGCTCCTCATCCCGTTTGTCGAAAACGCCTTCAAGCACGGGGTAAGTTACCAGGATGTTTCCGAAATTTCGATCCGGATGATATGCCGCGCACAGGCACTTTCATTCGTGGTGGAAAACCATATCGCTAAGCAGCGGGGCGACACGACGGAACAAGGCTCGGGAATAGGATTGAAAAATGTGATGCGGAGGCTTGAGCTGCTGTACCCCGGCAAACACCAGCTTAAGATCAGGGATGATGGAATCCAGTACAATGTTGAACTCGATATTCAGTTTTAAATGATGATACGCTGCCTGGCCATTGATGATGAGATGCTTGCCCTCGACCTGCTTGAGGACAACATAAAAAAAGTTCCGTTTCTCGAGCTGGTTCAAACCTGCCGCAGCGCCATGGAGGCGCTCGAAATATTACGTACACAGCCCGTCGACCTGTTGTTCCTCGATATCCAGATGCCGGATATTTCGGGAATCCAGATGCTCCGAAGCCTGCAGCACAAGCCCCTGGTGATCTTTACCACCGCTTTTTCAAAATATGCCACAGATGGTTTCGACCTCGATGTGATCGACTACCTTTTGAAGCCATACCCGTTTGAGCGTTTTCTCAAAGCGGTTAACAAGGTTTACGAATATATGGATCTGCGCGACCGCGCGGCTAATCAGATTAGTACAAAGGAGGTTGTTACATCGCCCCATTATTTATTTGTCAAGGCTGACTATAAACTTTACAAGATCAACCTGGAGGATATCCTCTATGTGGAAGGGTTAAAGGATTATGTGAAGATTTATACCGGGGAAAAGCCGGTTGTAACCCAGATAAGCATGAAGGCGCTGGAAGAAAAACTGCCGGCAAAGGATTTTATACGGGTGCACCGTTCCTTTATTGTGGCATTCAACAAGATCGACTTCATCCAGAAACACATGCTCACTATCGGGAAAAATGAGATCCCGATCAGCGAGCATTACCGCGACGAACTTTTTAAAATCATTAACAACGACAAACCATCGGAATGAATACCAATTGGCTTTTTTTTATCCTGTTTTTTATTTCGGGGCTGGCCGGTGCCCAAACAAAACCCTGGACATTCCGGCAATGCCTGGATACCGCACTCCAACGCAACATCTCGGTAAATCAGAGCAGGATGGCCAACGAACTCAACAAAGTAAATCTTGAACAGGCTAAATCCAACCGGATTCCGAGTTTGAGCGCCAATGCAAATGAAGCGCTTAACTTTGGAAAAAATGTAGATCCTACCACAAATACCTTCGTAACAGAGGGTTATCATTCAACAAACCTTGGAGTAAGCAGCAGTTACAACCTGTTCAACGGGTTGCAGAATGCCAACACCATCAGGGAGAACAGGTTGAATGTTCAGGCAGGGCAATCTGACATTGAAAAGATGAAAAATGATGTTACCCTGAACATCACCATCGGCTATCTCCAGGTTCTGCTTTATACCGAAACCCTCGCAGTGGCGAAAAGCCAGGAGGAGGCAACAAACACCCTGCTCGACCGTACTGAAAAGATGGTAAATGCCGGAAAACTGCCTGAAAGTGATCTCCTGGAGATGAAATCGCAACTGGCGACAAATAATCTGGCAGTAATTAATCAGCAAAATCTGCTTGATCTGGCAAAGGTTACTCTGATGCAGCTGATGGAGATCCCCATCACACCCGACTTTGAAGTTGAGGCGCCTGTGATGGATGAATCAATGACATTGGTGTTACAGACCAACGAAGAAATTTATCAGAAAGCACTGACTGTTCTGCCACAAATCACCAGCGCCTCCTTGCGGACCAGCGCCTCGATGATGGGGTTGAAAGTATCGCAAGGTGCCCACTGGCCCAGAGTTACCCTTGGAGCCAACCTGAATACCAACTATGCCTCAAGCCGGAAACAGGGTTCTTCGGTTAATCCGGAGGGATATCCTTTTTTTGAGCAGATATGGGATAACCTTGGACAGTCTTTTTCCATGGGGATCTCCATCCCGATATATTCCAACAGGCAGATCAGGAGCAACATCGACCGTGATAAAATCAACCTGATCACCACCCGGCTGAATGAGCAGAATGTGAAAAACGTGTTGCGGAAAAATGTTGAACAAACTTACACCGACATGCGCGCTTCGGTGAAAAAGTATGAAGCGACCAGGCAACAGGTTGCCGCTGTTGAATCTGTGTATAAAAGCGCAGAAAAAAAATACATGGTTGGAGTGATGAGCGCGACTGATTTTTTAACGCAGAAGAATAGTCTTACCCAGTCGCAATCGAATCTTGTTCAGGCAAAGTACGACTATATTTTTAAACGCAAAATCCTTGATTTTTATCAGGGCATTGCCATACAATTCTAACATGAATATTCAGAAAATTATCTCTGTGGCCCTCTGTGCATTACCTCTGTGGTTCTCTGTGTAACAAAATCACACAGAGATCACTGAGAAGACACAGAGAACCACGGAGGAAAAATTGTGAATGAACCAGGCTGACTAAGAATCACGTTAAGCTATAATAATACTAGGTTATGAAGAAGACATATTGGATTGTGATTGTTGTGATCGTAGTGCTGGCAGGTGTTGCAGGGTGGATGTTTTTTGGAAAGAAAAAAGCGGCATCGGTGGAATACAGAACTGCCATGATAGAAAAGGGAGACATCCAGGTAACCGTGAGGGCCAGTGGCACCCTGCAGGCGGTGACCACCGTTCAGGTTGGCACACAGGTATCGGGTATTATAAAAAAAATATACGTCGATTTCAATACCGTGGTAAAGGAGGGACAGGTTATTGCTGTTTTGGATACCATTTTACTGGCACAGGCGGTGGAAGATGCCCGTGCGTCGCTGAAAAAATCAGACATCCAGGTAAACCAGTCAAAAAGGGATTTCGAGCGCACCAAACTGCTGTTCGAGCAAAAGGTGATGGCGCAGGCCGACTATGACCTTGCACTTACGACCTACGAAACAGCGGTGGCCAATTCAATTTCGGCCCAGTCGGCATTGAACCGTTCGAAAATCAATCTCAGGTATGCCACCATCATTGCCCCTATCTCGGGGGTGGTGGTGTCACGTGCAGTGGATGTAGGGCAAACCGTGGCGTCGAGCTTCAGCACCCCCACCATGTTCACCATTGCCAACGATCTCACAAAAATGCAGGTAGAGGCCAACATTGATGAAGGCGATATCGGGAAAATTCTGGTTGACCAAACCGTTAAGTTTACGGTGGATGCATATCCCGATATGACTTTTGACGGAATCGTACGCCAGGTACGCCTGCAACCCGTGGTGACCCAGAATGTTGTAAACTATACCGTAATCATTGATGTGCCGAACCCCGACCTGAAATTATTGCCGGGGATGACCGCCAACATCACGGTGATGGTGAAAGAGGAGAAGGATATTTTAAAAGTACCCTCAACGGCATTGAGGTTCAGCCCGCCCCAGGAGTATATTGATGCCGTGGAGAAAAACCTGCCTGATTCGGTTAAAAAGAAGCGTGAGATGTGGGCTAAGCAGAGGGGACAGGGTGGACAGGGTGGACCAGGTGGACAAGGGGACAGGGGGACAAGTGGACAGGGTGGACCAGGGGGACAGGGTGGTAGGCGTAGTGGGAGTTTTGGACAGATATGGATTAAGGTGGGCGATTCTCTTCAGCCAAAGCGCGTCAGAATCGGGGTAACGGATGGACTCAATACTGAAGTCCGCGGAAAGATTGAAGAAGGAATGGAGGTTGTACTCAGTATGACTACGGCCCCGGGATCCTCAACCAGCCAGCAAACACAGCAGAACCCATTTGCCCCCACAATGCAGCGGGGTGGCACGAGTGGCAGGGGAGGACATTAATATGAGCAAGACAATTATATCTGTCAAGGCCCTGGTGAAAACGTATAAAATGGGTGACGTGGAGGTTCATGCCCTGCGGGGGGTCAATACGGAGATCAGGAATGATGATTTCGTGGCGATCATGGGTAAAAGCGGTTCAGGCAAATCAACTTTTATGAATATAGTCGGCTGCCTCGACATCCCCACCCGGGGCCAGTACCTGCTCGACAACGTGGATGTGAGCAGCCTTTCAAGGGATCAGCTTGCCCACCTCAGGAACCGCAAGATCGGATTTGTTTTCCAGTCGTTTAACCTGCTGTCGCGTACTTCCGCCCTGGAGAATGTGGAATTGCCGCTGATGTACAACAAGAAAATAACCTCGAAGGAGATGCAGGAACGTTCGTTGAATGCGCTTGAAGCTGTGGGACTTGCCGACAGGGCCCACCATTTCCCGAACCAGCTTTCAGGGGGTGAACAGCAGCGGGTGGCCATTGCACGTTCGCTGGTAAATGACCCGGTGGTAATCCTGGCCGATGAGCCTACCGGCAACCTCGATACCCGCACCAGCATGGAGGTGATGGCGATTTTTCAGAAGTTGAATGAGAAAGGAATCACCATTGTGATTGTGACCCACGAGGCCGATATTGCTGCCTTTACCAAACGAAACATCTCCTTTCGCGATGGCAGGATCATCAAAGAAATTGAAGTGGACAAGACAAGGAATGCCAAAGACGAGTTGGCAAACATGCCCGTGATGGTTGAGGAGGATGAAGTATGAAAGTGAAAAATCTGTTGAAGGCAGCCCTGCGGTCGCTGGCAAAAAATAAAATGCGTACCTTCCTTACCATGCTCGGCATCATCATCGGGGTTGCTTCGGTGATTGCCATGCTGGCTATCGGAGAAGGGTCGAAACAAAGCATCCAGGCGCAGATCTCCACCCTCGGAACCAATGTGCTGATGATTTTCCCGCAGGCCAGCAGCACCGGAGGTGTGCGTATGGAGGCCGGATCGTCGCAGAAAATGACCATCGAAGATGTGGCAGCCGTCACTGAACGCTGCCCTTCGGTGGCATATGTCACACCGCAGGTGCGCAGCAGCGGACAACTGGTGAACGGGAACCTCAACTGGCGCACATCGGTGTATGGGGTGTATCCGAATTACTTTGAAATAAGAAATCTCAAGCTGATGAGCGGAAATCTCTTCACCATGAACGATGACCGGAGCGCTGCCAAAGTTTGTGTGATCGGACAAACCGTGGTCACAAATCTCTTCGGTGAAGATGCCGACCCCATTGGGAGCTTTATCAGAATCAATAAAATACCATTCAAAATTGTGGGCATTACCGAGAAAAAGGGGCAGAATGCCTTTGGGCAGGACCAGGACGACATGGTGATTGCTCCGTTTTCAACGGTGCAGAAACGGATGATGGCGATCACACACATCCAAAGCATGCTGGCATCCGCCAATAGCGAGCCCGAGATATCTGCAGCCTCACAGGAAATCACCGATGTACTGAAAGCCAAACATAACCTGGGGCCTTCTGAAGACCCCGATTTTACTATCCGCACACAAACAGATATTGCCAATGCCGCTACGGCCACTTCGGGGATCCTGACAATTTTGCTGGCAACCATTGCAAGCATTTCCCTGCTGGTGGGTGGCATCGGCATCATGAATATCATGCTGGTGTCTGTTACTGAACGCACCCGGGAGATCGGGATCCGGATGAGCGTTGGTGCCCGTGGCCGGGATGTTCTGCTTCAGTTTCTTATTGAAGCTTTACTGATCAGCCTTTTGGGTGGTTTTATCGGGGTAACGCTTGGGGTGCTTGTTTCACAGCTTATTGCCAACATCCTCAGCTGGCCTGTCACTATCACCATCCAGTCCATCCTGATGTCATTTCTTTTTTCTTCGGCCATCGGAATTTTCTTTGGCTGGTATCCGGCGAGAAAGGCGGCAGGGCTGAATCCGATAGATGCGTTGAGGTATGAATAGAAGTAGCGAGGTAGCGA
>CAZVNF010000075.1:0-17639 GCA_964628215.1 uncultured Draconibacterium sp. | reverse complement strand
GAATATATCAGGACGGAATAGATTACCTGCGAAAAGGCAGTTATAACCTGGCAGGCCAGCAAATGAGAAACGTGGTTAAAATCGAACCCGGGTGTGTGGATGCCTATTTTGTGCTTGGATTGGTCAATTTTAAAAAGCCTGATAACAACTTCCGGGAGTCAGAAAAAAACTTCAGGAAAGTAATTGAATTATGCCCGGACTACGACGTTTATGCCTATTTTTATCTTGGAGAAATTTGTTATGGACAGGAGAATTTTGAACTTGCATCACAATACCTCACCCGGTTCCTGAAAGATGTTGATAAAATTAAAAAGGATGAAGACTATAACAGGGCAGCCGATTTATTGAAATACTCTGATTTTTATTTAGGGATGACAAAAAATCCTGTACCATTTGAGCCAAAAGTAGTGGAGGGAATTTCAACCACCGGGAATGAATACCTTCCAATTCTGTCTCCCGACAACCAGATGGCTTTGTTCACAAGGGAAATTAAGATAGCCCCCGGGAAAAACAGCCTGGTTCAGGAACCAAAACTGAAAGAGAAATTCCTTTTCAGCATACGAAAGGACAACGGGGAGTTTGATCAGGGGGAGGAGATGCCGGAGCCCTTCAATATAAACGATAATGAAGGCGGAGCAACGTTAACCGCCGATAACAATACTCTCTGCTATACGGTATGCAAATACGACAATGTCAAGAAATACCTTAACTGTGACATTTATGTGTCAGAAAATTCAGGGGGTTACTGGAGCCCTATCCGCAGTCTTAGTGAAAAAATAAACCTGTCGGGATCATGGGAATCACAACCTACCATCTCGGCAGATGGGCATACCCTCTATTTCGTAAGTGACCGTGTTGGCGGGTTTGGAGGATACGACATTTACAGGGTAGTTAAAAGTGATTCAGGGATTTGGGGCACGCCGATCAATCTTGGTGCCGTGATCAATTCAAAAGGGAATGAAAAATCTCCCTTCATACATCCGGATGGAAAGACACTTTATTTTTCTTCAGATGGGTTGATGGGGCTTGGAGGATATGATATTTTTTATACCAAACTCGATGAAAGCGGTACCTGGTCAAAACCGGTTAATATTGGTTACCCCATCAATTCTCCGGAAGATGAAGTAGGGCTTTTCGTGAGTACTGATGGAACCAAGGGCTTTTTTGCATCAAACAAGTACAATGGGAAAGGTGGATGGGATTTATATTCCTTTGACCTTTATAATGCCGCCCGCCCGGAGCGTGTGCTGTTCATCAAAGGCAATGTAAAGTCAGAGTCATTAGCCGAACCCCTGAAAGCCCGAATTGAACTGAAAAATCTGGAAACCAAGCGAATATCCCAGATTCCGATGGATACCCTTACCGGTGACTATGTGGCCGTGGCTCCTTTTAACAGTGATTATATTATGACCGTTAAAAAGCCGGATCATGTTTATGAATCCAGGTACATTTCAAAGGTCGACAGTGTGTTTAAGACCCCGGTCAGGCTGGATTTGGAAATACAACCGATTGAACTTAACAAATCATACAGGATCAATGATATATATTTCCCCTTTAATTCAATTGCACTTACGCTTGAATCAAAGGTAATACTGGATCAGTTGCTTGATTTTCTGACAGAAAATAATACCATTAGCATCCAGGTGCAGGGCCACACAGACAACATTGGAAATGATGCAGGCAACCTGAAACTGTCAGAAAACCGGGCACAGTCTGTGTTTAACTATCTACGTGAACAGGGTGTTTCAGAAACCAGGCTCAGTTACAAAGGTTTCGGCAAGTCAATGCCGGTGGCGACTAACGACACCGAAGAGGGAAGGGCAAAAAACAGGAGAACCGTTTTTGTGATAATCCGTAAGTAAAACAAACGGGTTTTAAATAACCTTCATCAGATTTGCCATCTCAATCGCTGCCAGTGCCGCATCGAAACCTTTATTCCCGCTTTTTGTCCCGGCACGTTCAATTGCCTGTTCAATGTTGTCGGTTGTCAGAACTCCGAAAATCACCGGGCACCCGGTTTCCAGCCCTACATGGGCAACTCCTTTTGAAACTTCTGATGCCACATAATCAAAATGGGGTGTTGCCCCGCGAATGACAGCTCCCAGGCAAATAACAGAATCGTACTTTTTGCCGGATGCCATTTTTTTTGCAAGAAGAGGTATCTCAAATGCGCCGGGCGACCAGATTACGTCAATGCTTTCATCATCAGCGCCATGACGTTTAAGGCCGTCAACGCAGCCGGATAATAATTTTCCACTGATAAATTCATTAAAACGACCAATGACAATCCCGAATTTTAATCCGGTGGCGTCAAGTTTACCTTCGATTGTTTTCATAATTCATTAAAATTTAGCAAATGTCCCATTTTTTCCTTTTTAGTTTTCATATACCGGATGTTTTTTGAATTACTCGTGGTTTGTATGGGGATACGTTCGATAAGTTCCAGCCCGAATCCTTCGATACCCGATATTTTTTGAGGGTTATTGGTTAAAAGACGCAGCTTTTTAATTCCCAGGTCCACGAGGATTTCCGCCCCGGTGCCATAATCTCGTAAATCAGCATCAAAACCAAGGGCATTATTGGCTTCAACAGTATCCATTCCCTGGTCCTGTAAGGAATAGGCCCGCATTTTATTGTTTAACCCGATGCCCCGGCCTTCCTGGCGCATATACAGTAAGACACCCCGGCCTTCTTTGGCTATTCTTTTCATCGCCAGTTCAAGCTGGTCACCGCAATCACAGCGCATGGAACCAAACACATCCCCTGTCAGGCATTCTGAATGAACCCTCACCAAAACAGGTTCTCCGTCATTTACATTGCCTTTAACCAGGGCCAGGTGATTTTCCTTGCTTATTTTGCTCACATAGCTGTAAGCTTTGAACTCGCCGTATTTTGTGGGCATGTCAACCACGGCAGCACGCTCAACCAGGGTTTCCGATTTTCTCCGGTAGTCAATCAATGCGGCGATGGTGATGATCTTCAGCTTGTGTTTTTTTACATATTTCATGAGTTCAGGCACACGGGCCATGGAGCCATCTTCGTTCATGATTTCGCAGATTACACCCGCAGGGTATAAGCCTGCCATGGTGGCCAGGTCAACGGATGCTTCAGTATGACCTGCCCTTACAAGCACTCCACCTTCACGGTATTCAATGGGGAAGATGTGCCCCGGACGGGTGAAGTCCCTCGCCTTTGTCTGGTTATCTATTAACCTGTTTATGGTCAATGAACGCTCCTGGGCGGATATACCCGTGGCACATTCTATCGCATCAACGGAAACCGTGAAGGCAGTCCGGTTTGGATCGGTGTTTTTTACCACCATCCTTTCTATATTCAACTCTTCAAGACGGTCGCGCACAATCGGGAGACAAATCAATCCCCCACCGTGTTTGGCCATGAAATTGATGGCAGTCGGCGTCACTTTTTCTGCGGCAATAACCAGGTCGCCTTCATTTTCACGGTCTTCATCATCTACCACCACGATCATCTTACCCCGCCGGATATCGTCAAGCGCCTCATCGATGGTGTTAAAAGTATATTTTGCCATTTTTAGTTATTTAGAGTGAGAAAGCTTACAAAAAATCATTCTTTGCTAAAAAATCCATGTCAATTTTTTTGCCGGGGATGTTGATCTGCTGCAACTTTTCAATGTATTTAGCAATTATGTCACATTCAATGTTCAAAATATCTCCGGTTTTTTTATTCTCCAGAGTAGTAATACCTTGGGTATGAGGAATAATAGACACATTAAACGAATTTGCATCCGTGGTGGTAACGGTAAGGCTGATACCATCCAATGCCACCGAACCTTTGTCAACTATGTAGCGCAGGATTGACACGGAAGCGGAAATTTTAAACCAAACTGCATTATCCTCCTCCCACCTGCGAATAATTTTGCCCGTTCCATCAATGTGGCCGCTTACAATGTGTCCTCCCAGGCGGTCTGTCAATCTCAGCGCCCTTTCAAGGTTAACCGGGCTCCCTGGTTTCAGTGTGTTGAAATTCGTTTGCCGGATGGTTTCAGGCATCACATCAACCATGAAATAATCGGGGCCGAAAGCGGTCACGGTCAGGCAAACACCGTTTGTACAAATGCTGTCACCCACTTTCACATCTTCAACCACCAATTTTGACTGCACAGTTATCTGCGACGATTTAGACCCGTGCTTAATTGCTTTAATAACTCCGGTTTCTTCAATAATTCCCGTAAACATATTTCCAATTGTAAGTGACAAAGTCACAAAATTCAAAATTCGTTATTCAATATTCAATATTCGATATTCTTTTTCCCTAATCCATCCTTCAACCATCAGATCGTCACCCACTTTTTTCACCCTGAGGTCTTTCAACGCAATGGCATTTTCCATCATTTCAATACCGGCACCTCCAACAGCGGTAGGGGCGTTGGTTCCTCCAATAATTTTAGGTGCGATAAAACAGGTTACCTTATCCACAATTCCCTCATGTAATGCAGAAAAGGCCAGGGTGCTGCCGCCTTCGATCATCACACTGTCGATGCCCATCAGTCCCAGTGTTTTCATCACAAAACCAAGATCAACCCGCTGGTCTTTTAACGGACAAATCAATACTTGTGCCCCCATACGTTCGATCGCTTTCATTTTTTGCGGGTCGGCCTGATTGGTAGTTGCGATGATGGTCAGCTGAGGATCGTTGGTTAAAACCTTTGCTTCCGGTGAAATACGGCCATGGGTATCGGCGATCACTTTCAACGGGTTCTTCCATGTTCCTTTCATCCGGATATTCAGCAACGGGTCATCAAATAAAACAGTATCAACACCAATCATCACTGCGCTCAGGTTTTGACGAATATGATGAACCATTTTACGCGAAGCTTCACCGGTAATCCAGCGGGAGGCATTGGTTACAGTAGCGATTTTTCCATCCAGGGTCATGGCTGATTTCAACAGGACAAAGGGGTGCCCTGTTACAATATATTTAATGAACACTTCATTCATCTGCCTTACCACCGGCTCCATAACACCTGTTTCTACACTGATCCCGGCAGATTGCAGAAAGGCAATCCCTTTTCCATTCACAAGCGGGTTGGGATCAGCCATCCCGATGACGACACGGGCAATGTTTTTTTCCACGATCAGATTTACACAGGGGGGTGTTTTACCCTTATGTGAACAAGGTTCAAGTGTAACATATAAAGTTGCACCGGATGCCATTTCAGGCAGTACATCCTGCAAAGCATTCACCTCTGCATGATTCCCGCCAAAATATTCATGAAACCCCTCTCCAATGATCTGTCCGTCCTTTACCAGCACAGCACCCACCATCGGATTCGGATTCACCCATCCGGCCCCTTTCTTCGCCAGCCCAACCGCCCGCCTCATATATGTCAAATCATCCTTCATTCCTTACATTATCACCTTGTCACTTTGTCACCTTGTCACTCAAAAAAAAATGCCCTGTCACCAGATAGCAACAGGGCGTAATCCTATTTAAAATGATAAATCGGTCAAATTAAATACGATTCTTCTTCCATCCAGACTTTACTGTCGGTGCCGTAATTTCAACGGCTCGGTTCCCTTAAGGTCAAAAAAAGAATGACTGTTTTCGGGAGTCGCGGACTTTACCGCCGGTCGGGAATTTCACCCTGCCCTGAAGAACCAAATATATGTTTATGAACGTCCTCGAACCGTTTGTATGTTGAGCGTATCCGAAGGACAAAGATACAAAAATAATAACACTGTTAAGGAATTAACAGTGTTATTATTTTAATGCTTTACTGAACAACCATTTTATCAGTAATCAACGTGCTCCCGGATTTCAGCTGAACAAGATAGATGCCTTTTGCAAACCCGGAAATATCCATTTTCCTGAGAACCGGTGAAGCGGTTGCTTCGAAACCCTCGGTGAAAAGAACCTTGCCATCCATGGAAGTAATGGTCAGTGTTGCTTTTCCTGAAGCAATTCCTTTGATCCCAAAAGCAACTGATCCGTGAGCAGGGTTGGGCTGAATCAACAGGCCAGGCTCTGTGATGGTTTGTCCGGTTAAACCTGTACAAACATCAAAAGTTACGCGCTTTGTACTGGTCACATTTCCTGTACAGGGCAGGTTTGAACTGGCAACCAGTTTCAAATCTACTGATCCCGCAAGTTTATCGTCAAGGCTTGGGAGGTAGGTTGTTTCAAAAGTGGAAGTATTTGTGAATGAACCTGAACCTGTGGTACTCCAGCCAAATTGTTTGTAGTTGGTGGCTGAGCCATGGAGGTCGATGGAGGTTACATACCAGCATACAGTAGTATCTGCTCCGGCAGAAACCACAGGTTTGTTGCTGAGGATTACCTCAACTGTATCATTGCGTGTTAAGGTGCCATCGTTGGTCGTAGCGATATATTTCGTAATCTGGGTGGGAAGAACTTTTACACTCTGAAGGTTTGAAGTAAATCCGGCAGGTATGGAACTCCATGAATAGGTATATGTGCCTGAACCTCCGTTTGGCGAGACATACAACAGGGTGGAATCACCCTGGCAAACCGGATTCGGAGTTGCCGTAACCGCGGCAGAAAGCGCATTGCTGAAAGAGAATGAGCCAACTCTTGTTTTCCAGTTTGCGGCTGAAGTAGTGGAAAAATATTCCTGAGTGTACCAGAATTTGCCCACTTCTGAAGGATCTGCAGCCATCGCGCTGTAATCTCCCCAACGGCCGTCAGTATTGGTCTGGGATCCACCGCCGTTAATAATTCCCTTTTCAGCGATAGTCATGGTTCCTAAAGGATCGCCATTCATTCTGCCTGTATAACGGATCGATGGAAACAGTGTTGAACTGGATACAGAATATCCGAGAGCAATATTCCCTGCAGCGTCCATGGCAATACTGCCCATCCAGCGCCACAGCCCGTCGCCGGGTGCGTAGGTGCCTTCCTGGTACAAACTCCAGGCTCCGGCAACATTCCTCAGTTCCATCCAGCGAATACCGGCAACTCCTCCCACACTGGCAGTCGTATTGATGAGCATGGAAGAGTATGTGCTGAATTTACGGTAAGGCATGCGGAACATAATTCTTCTGCCCGACATGGCATCGAGTTTCTGGCTTGTACCCTTCTGGGGAATTACATTGCCGTTTAAAACGCCGAACATGGAAATAGGAATGGTGTAATTTTGTAAAAATGTGGAATTTGCAGGTGTCGCCCAATCAACATGGAAATCGTATAACTTTACAGTAGAAGAAGTAAGGTAACCCACAGGGCAGGGAGTACCCGCTGCAGGGAAATCGCTGTCGCAATCTGCGGCCTGTGTTCCTTCTGCTGACGAAGGCATGTTAAACATAACCATGGCGGCACTCTGGTCGCCCGCAAGCATTTTATCCCTGTCCATTGCTACAACAGAAGGGCCCATCCAGTTGCCTGCACCTGCTGAGAACCGGCGGATAGTCATGTAATAACCGTCAGCCCAAACTGCAAGTTTCGGATAATCAGGCATGTCTGTAAAGGTAAACTGATAGCGGTACCAGGTACCTGTAGGGTCGTTCGTTTGTGAGATAGCTACATTTTCATAAAATGGGCCATTGGGATAATTTGGCAAAGCGAACTGGCTGAATAACCACCTGTCGGAATTTTCATCATAGAGAACAATGGCATCCCCATCGTTGGTGTTGTGAGGCAAACCGTTGAAAATAACACTGTTGTTGGTTGGGCCCGTTAGTTTTACTCCATTCTTGTTATAAATTGCAAACCTGCAATTTACTACCTGCATGTAATGAGAAAGTGAAACATCACCGTCAGTGTCGGGGGGGTAGGAACCGTTTGCACCCACTCCGTCAAAATTCTGAATGGTAGTATCCGTAACAGCGTCTCCAAAAAAAGACTGATGCACCGGATCATTGCCTTGAAAATCCATAATACCGTTTTCCACGGTATAGGTGTTCAATTTGTTTTTTACAACGCCTTCTTTCCATGATTGGTCAATCGATGCATCCGATTGCTGAATCATATCCCGGAGAGGAGGGGAGATGTCGAAATAATTAGCCTTAATCACCACAGGCTTTTGACTATCCTGCTGAGCCATTGAAAAACTCATTCCCAGGAATAATAATAGTGAGAGTAGAAAAATTTTTTTCATGATCTGTTGTTTGTGTTTTACTGATGGATTTGATAAAAAATTAACAGACTGCAAAGTTACGGAAAGTTGTCCTAATCCGTGCATTATATTCAGTTTTTATTTACTTTTATTGCCAAAATATATTTGATATGAACATCATTGTAACTGGGGCAGCTAAAGGGATCGGGTTCGAAGTTGTTAAGGTGTTAGCCAAACATAAGCAGAATCATATTGTGGCCATTTCGCGGAACGGTAAAGCACTGAAGGAACTGGTCTCTGAATGCATTCGGCTTTATCCCGAGGCAAAAGTGATTCCATATGAATTCGATCTGACACAGTTTGAGTTCTATCCTTTTATTGTTCAGCGACTTGAAACTTTTATCCATACCTGCGACATCCTGATAAACAATGCCGGGAAACTGGTGAACAAACCATTCGGGAAATTTGGACCGGAAGAATTTGACGACACATTTAATGTCAATGTCAAAAGTCCCTTTTTCCTTACCCAGGCACTGTTACCTTTGCTGAAAAAAGGGGCGCACGTGGTAAATATCGGCAGTATCGGGGGAGTACAGGGGAGTAAAAAATTCCCGGGACTGGCAGCCTACAGTGCAAGTAAAGGTGCATTGGCCATTTTAACCGAAGTTCTGGCAGAAGAACTCGCCGAACAGGAAATTACGGTTAATTGCCTTGCCATCGGTGCTGTACAGACTGAAATGTTCATGAAGGCATTCCCCGGCGCGAAAGCCTTGCAAAACCCTGCGCAGATAGCACATTTTATCGGCGATTTCGCGGTTAACGGGCATAAATATTTTAACGGGAAAGTGGTACCGGTGTCCTTGTCTGTTCCTTAAAGATACAACACCCGACAGATTACGTATAAATAATTCTCCTAGAGATAATCAACCTCTCCCGCCTGGTTTTTAATAAACGGCGCCACGGCACGATTGTAAATTCCATGCACATAGGCGATGGCCATGCCATAGTTGGTTACCGGGATCCCGGCCTCAACTGCAGGCTTCAGCCTGCTGATAAGCTGTTTACGGGTAATCATACATCCTCCGCACTGAATCACCATAGCGTAGTCGGTCATCGGCCCTGAAATTTTATTCAACCCGGCAACTACGTCAAATTCAAGCTTTTTACCTGAAAAATTAGCAAGCCAGCGGGGTATCTTCACCCGGCCAATATCGTCACAGGAAACATGATGGGTGCATGATTCAAGGATCAGCAGCCGGTCTCCGTCCCTCAGTTGCGACAAATGCGGGGTCCCTTTAAGGTAATTGGCAAAATCACCTTTCTGCCTGGCAAGTACGATGCTGAAACTTGTCAGAGGAATATCTTTGGGAATGGCGGCGTCAGCTTTGGGAAAAACCTGGCTGTCGGTAACCACAAGTACAGGTTTCGGATTCATTTTTTTAAAAAACGCATCCACCTCACGTTCCTTGCAAACGATGGCAATGCCGTCATGGTCGAGCACATCGCGGATCACCTGCACCTGTGGAAGGATCATCCTGCCCTCAGGTGCTTCGATATCGATAGGAGTAATGAGCAGCACCACATCGCCATATGATATCAGGTCGCCTACCAGGGTTTGCTTGTGGTATGCTGTCTCGGGCATAGTTGCCCGGATCAGGGCGATTACCTCTTCGATTTTCACTGGATGCAATGCGCTGAAATTGATAACGGGAACAGAAAAGTCACCCCGGATTGTCTCAGCCAGTTCCAGGCTGATCTCTTTCACATCCGATTTATTATGGATGATAAGGAACGGAAGGTCATTGGCTTGAAAATCTCTTACCAGCCTGTCCTCCGGTTCACCGAATTCATCGTTTGAAACAACCAGGATCGCAAGATCGATGATCTTCAATACTTCCATCGACTTTCCGACTCTTTTCATCCCAAGTTCTCCGGCATCGTCAATGCCTGCGGTATCGATCATAACCACAGGTCCTATGCCGGCAATCTCTATCGACTTTTTAACCGGATCGGTTGTAGTGCCTGCTATATCCGACACAATCGCCAGGTCTTGTCCGGTCAAGGCATTGATCAGGGAACTTTTTCCATTGTTCCGCCTGCCGAAGATTCCTATGTGGGGTTTTGCATCCCGCCCTTTTGCCATGGATTTTACTATTTAACCACTGTTGTGGCAAAACTACTGGAGTAGGCGGCAAAAAAACCGATGCCCCCGTTACTTATATTACCTTCAACATTGGCAGGCGGGCCGGAGAAAAATGGCAGATTGAAACCCGATTGTCTTACCTGGTCTATAAAATTATAATATTCCTTTGTAATTCCCGACATCTGCAGAACGATCGTATCACCCGGATAAATGGTCTCCCATGAATTTTCGTTGTTCAGGTAGATAACCGCCACACCTGTCATATAACTGCCGTTGTAAAACTTATCATCGGAAACGACCTTTTTGGTGATCGTATCTGTCATGAGTTTGCCATTCCTGTAAAAATTGAACAGGTAATAATTCACTTCATTGGCTGGCTCCTGGGCATATAACTTTATGGTCCAGACACCCTTTTTTCCCCAATCAGGCTGAAATTCGGTGCTTATGGAGTCGAGCCTGGTCACGGTTGGAAGTAAGGAAGTGGCTTCCACCGTGGAATTCCCCGCGATAGGTTCTGCCAACTCTACCTTCAGCGTATAGGTTTTGCCCCTCACTCCTGCAAAATCTGAATTGGTTTCATAAATTCCGGATATTCCCTTTTGGGTTTCATGGAGGAGAACCGAATTCGATCCGTCGTACAGGGTAACAGCAGCATCTACTACTTTGGGAACAGGTTCATTTGAAAAATAATCAGCCGATCTGGTCAGGACAATCCTGTAAATTCCGGTATCTGCTCCAATTGTACCATCCACCACCAGGCGGGTATAGGTGCTGTCGAGCTTTACGTCAATTTTTTCTGTACATCCTGCCGCCAGAAAGGCAAGAATCAGGGCGTATATGGTTTTCCTAATCATTGTTGAAGTGAAAATTAAAGGTAAGGGAAGGAATTATGCCAAAGAGATAAACCTTTTCAGCATAGGTCACATCCGGATTTACATTATCCTGGGTAAAGTTTATCGACCAGGTATTGTGACGGTTGTAAGCATTGTAGAGGGAGAAATTCAGGTCCCAGTTGAATTTTTTATCAGGTTTTGGCTTGCTGAAAAAGGAGACCGAAAGGTCGAGGCGGTGGTAATCCTCATACCGGTATTGATTTCGGTCAGAGTAAATGGGAACGATTTTGCCTCCGATTTCAGCCCGCCCCGTTGGGAAGGTTACCGGTGCTCCTGTTGCATAAACCCAATTTGCTGAAACTGTAAAACGCTTACTGATCACATAATTCAATACAATGGCAATGTTGTTGGGTTTATCGTACGGTGCCGGGTAGGCAATGTTATTGTTGATTTCATTGATCTGCCTGAAGGTGCGGGAATACGTATAACTAATCCAGCCATTGATTTTTTCTTCGTTCAGCCTGACAAGAAATTCTACTCCGTACGACCACGCTTTCCCGCTCCGGATCTCTCCCTCCAGTTTGTTGTTGAGCAGAAGCTGGGCAAAATCTTTGAAGTCGACTACGTTCTTCATCCATTTATAATATCCCTCAACTGAAGTTTCAATGGTATTTCTCCTGAAATTCCGGAAATAACCTACGGCAACCTGGTCGCAGACCTGCGGCTTGACGTTGGGACTTGCCGGAAACCAAATATCGAGAGGTGTTCCAACAGTAGAATTCTGGGCAAGCTGCAGATACTGGTTGGTTCTTGCATAGCTGGCCTTTACAGAATGTTTGCTGTTAAAATCGTACAGCAATCCCAGCCGTGGCTCGAGCCCTGTATAGGTGTTATAGAGCACTCCGGATGCGTATACTGTTGAATCAATGGCATTGTAGGCAGAGTCGTAGTGGAAAACAGTTCCCGGGCCGGTGTTCTGAAACATGGTAAACCTCAATCCATATTTTACCGTGAAATGTTCTCCGATCTTCTGCTCATTCGTTGCATAAACCCCTGTTTCAAACGCGTAATTACTGGGTACCTTTACATCTGTGAACACGGTCTCATTTCCTATCCCCTGCGCTTGTCCCGGGTTAAACATATGGTATGTGACGGAAGCCCCGAATTTAATGGTGTTTTTGGTGTTCAGGTAATAGCTGAAGTCTCCTTTGATCCCCAGATCCCTGAGATTGGAACTCCAGTCGAATGAATTATTATTTCCGGCAGGAGTACCTAAATTATACTGGTAGTTGGTGTAAATGAAAGAGAAATTCGAAAAAAGTTGCTTTGTGAAGAGGTGATTCCAGCGCAAAGTGGCAGTTTCATTGCCCCATTTCATGCTGGCGAACCCATTCTTAAATACATCCCGTCCAAAATAGCCTGAAAGAAAAACCTGGTTGTTGTCGTTGATGCGGTAGTTAATCTTTGCATTCAGGTCGTAAAAATACAACCTGTTGTCCTGCAGTGCCTCATTGGAGGAAAGAGGCAGGAACAGATCGGCATAAGTTCTGCGTCCCGATAAAACAAATGAACTGCGGTCTTTTACAATCGGCCCTTCCACTGTCAACCGGCTGGCAATGATCCCAATGCCCCCATTTACCTCAAAGCGCTTCGAGTTCCCTTCATTCATTCTTACATCCAATACCGAAGCCAGGCGTCCGCCATAATTGGCAGGTATATCGCCTTTATAGAGTTTAACATCTTTAATGGCATCGTTGTTGAAAACTGAGAAAAATCCCATCAGGTGGGAAGCATTGTACACAGTGGCTTCATCAAGCAGAATTAAATTCTGGTCGGGAGCACCTCCGCGAACACTGAACCCGGAAGAACCTTCACCCACAGACTGCACACCTGGCAGCAGCTGAATGGCCTTGATCACATCCACTTCACCCATCAGTGCCGGGATCCGCTGGATGGTTTTAATGTCCATGCGAAAGGTACTCATCTCCGGTTTTACAACATTTTTATCATTTTTCTCACTGCTGATGACCACTTCACTTAACTGGTGTTCCCTGGGATCAAGTTCGAGTGAGATTTTGGTGTCTTTATTAAGGTCAACCGCTTTTTCAACTGTTGAATAACCAATGTAGGAATAAACCAGTGTGTAGTGGCCTTCGTCCAGTGTCAGGGAGTAGTTCCCATAAATATCCGAGACTGCTCCGGTCTTCAGTTCTTTTACAAAAATCGTAGCTCCCAGCAGAGTCTCCCCGCTATGAAGATCACTGATCTTTCCACTGATGGAATAACGCTTGGGTTTATCTGTCGGGTCACCATAAACAAGCTGAAATGGGAATGCAAGAAATAGAAGCAGGGCAAAGGAAAACGTGTGTTTCATTAAGGTAATGGATAGCTGTTTTGGTGAGTTTGTCTTATTTGCGGATGATCCGGAATTCTCCGTTTTGCTCCAGTTTAATTATTCGGGACGGTTTGAGCGTGTGAATCTGGTCGAGCGACGCATCTACAACATAATCAACTCCTTTAGTGATTTTATTTACGATGTTCCGAAATGCAAGCGGGGGGATTTCACCGGAAATATTTGCGGATGTGGAAACAACAGGCTTCCCGAATTCATGAATCATCCTGCAGCAAAATTCATTCCTTACAATTCTGATGGCAACGGACCCATCTTCTGCTATCACATTGTCAGCCAGGTTTTTGGCTTCATTATAAATAATGGTTAGCGGGGTGTCAACATTTTTCAGCAGATCCCAGGCGATTTCAGGGATATTCGAAACATAATCCCTGAGCTTTTCCGCTTCATCAAGCAGAATGATCAGACTTTTGGATTCAAACCGCTGTTTTAACGAATAGATCTTTTTAACCGCATCGGGATTTGTGGCATCACAACCGATTCCCCAAATAGTGTCTGTGGGGTAGAGGATGGTCCCCCCATTTTGCAATATTCCGACACATCTTTTTATTTCCTCTTCCATGGATAACAATAACGTACAAAAGTAAATACAAATTGCATGTTTTTTCAGATCACCTCTTTGATTTGTGCAATGTTAATTCCGAACGCACATTTGAAATGCTTTTCAGGGCAGGATGGAAAACCATGAAGTCCGCAGGGTCTGCAGGGTAAATTTTCGTTAACTTCAATAATCCTGGAAATGTCTGACAGGGGACCAAACCCGAATTCAGGAACAGTAGAGCAGTATAATGCGGTTACCGGTGCATTCACAGCCGATGCAAGGTGCATCGGGGCCGAATCATTGGTAAAGTTCATCCGCGCATTTTTCATCAGGGCGGCCGATTGCAGAAATGTAAGTTTACCGGCAAGACTGACCGTTCCCGGGTGGCCTGATTGCGTAAGTATCTCTTCACACAGTGGCTGATCAACCGGTGCGCCGAGCAGGTAGATCTGCGCCGTAACCGGAATTTGTTTAATCAGTTCAACCCATTTTTTTACCGGGTATTGTTTGGTGAACCAGAGAGAAGCCGGTGACATGGTGTAATAAAATCCGGAAGCATACGGATGTACCTTTGCCTCGTCAGCAACCGAAGGGTAAAGGCGGGGGAATAAATTCCCGGCCGGAGCCAGATCGCTGATAAGCACATGATTGCGCTTAATTTCATGAAGGCCCGTCCCGATCTCATGTGTGAAACGCCGGGTGAAAAACCACGAAAGCGGATTTTTTGAAAAACCCCGTGTCTCCCTGCTCCCGGATAATACGGTAAGCAACCCTGTTAAAAAAAAACGCTGGATGTTGACTGTTAAATCATATCTGATGTGTCTTGCCTCTTTAAGAATGTGAATCAGGCTCCCTAACTTTCCCGACCGTTTATCCCATACAATCACTTTGCGAAGGTAAGGGTGTCCTGAAAAAAGGGACTCATTGCCTTTTTTTACCATGAAATCGATGGCTGCTTCAGGAAATGCCTTGTGAAGGCTTTCAACAAGTGCTGTGGCCAGGATTACATCCCCGATGGAGGCGGTTTGGATGATGAGAATCTTATTCATCACACAGGTACATCAAATTCACGCAAGGCCTGGTTCAGGGAAGTTTTCAGGTCGGTAGATGGTTTTCTCCTGCCGATGATCAGCGCACAGGGAACCTGGTAAACTCCGGAGGGGAATGTTTTTGGAAGGGTGCCGGGAATAACAACCGATCCCGGCGGAACGAAGCCTTTATATTCTACGGGCGAGCTACCTGAAACATCTATGATTTTTGTGGAAGCAGTAAGTACAACATTGGCTCCCAGTACGGCTTCACGGCCAATGCGGACGCCTTCGACTACAATGCAGCGTGAACCCAGGAAACAATGATCCTCGATGATCACCGGGGCAGCCTGTACAGGTTCCAGCACACCCCCTATTCCTACTCCGCCGCTGAGATGACAATGTTTGCCGATTTGAGCACATGATCCAACTGTTGCCCAGGTGTCGACCATGGTTCCTGTATCTATATACGCGCCAATGTTCACATAGGAAGGCATCAGGATCACACCTTCGGCCAGGAATGCCCCATAACGGGCAATTGCATGAGGAACCACGCGGACACCTTGCTTCTGGTAATTGGTTTTGAGCGGGATCTTATCATGAAACTGGAATGGACCTACCTCAATCAACTCCATTTTACGGATTGGAAAATAGAGAATCACCGCCTTTTTAATCCATTCATGTGTAATCCATTCTCCTGAATCAGGCGATGCAATTCTGACCAGCCCCTGGTCGAGAAGAGCGATCACTTCGCAAATTGCATCCCGGGTTTCGGGCTGCCTGAGTAGTTCCCGATCGGCCCAGGCTGATTCAATACGTTGTTTAAGGTGTTCCATCCACCAAAATTAGATAAAATTTTAAATCTTTGTACCTTTGCACCAAAATTACAGAATGGGGAGGATCGTTGCGATTGATTATGGCCAAAAGAGAACCGGTTTGGCCGTTACGGATGAACTGAAGATTTTTGCCACCGGACTGACAACAGTCGGGTCAATGGAGGTGCTGCCTTTTTTAAAAGACTATATAAGTAAAAACCAGGTTGAGTGTTTTGTGGTGGGCGAACCGAAACAGATGAACTATACCGCTTCGGAATCATCAGTTTTTATTGAACCTTTTGTAAAAGCATTGAAGACAGCCTTTCCTGACATTCCGGTAAAACGGGCTGACGAGAGGTTCACTTCTCTCCTGGCTTCAAGAACGATACGGGAAGCCGGGCTTAAAAAGAAGGACCGGCAGGATAAGGCGCTGGTTGATACAGTAAGTGCGACGATCATGTTGCAATCGTTTATGGAAATGCGACAAATTGAGGAATAAAAGTGAAATGTGAAACCGTTTACCCGTTTACCCATTATCTAACAACAAACAAATCCATCTATGATATTGCCAGTCGTTGCCTACGGGCACCCTGTTTTAAAGAAAGTAGCTGAAGATATTTCCCCCGACGATCCGGGACTGAAGCAGTTAATCGCTGATGTTTGGGAAACCATGTACATTTCCGACGGGGTAGGCCTTGCCGCCCCTCAGGTTAATCGATCTGTGCGGCTTTTTGTTGTGGACGCATCGGCTTTTGCTGAAAAATATCCGGAAGCGGAGCATTTTAAAAAAACCTTTCTAAATGCCAGGATATATAAGGAAGAGGGCACCGATTTTTCTTTCAATGAAGGATGTCTCAGCTTCCCCGGGCTCCGGGAGGATATCATCAGGAAACCGGTTATTCATATCAGGTACCTTGATGAAAATTTTATTGAGCACGACGAACGCTATGAAGGGGTTATTGCAAGAGTAATCCAACATGAATACGACCATATCGAAGGAATCGTATTTGTCGACAGAATTCCTTCTCTTAAAAAATTGTTACTGAAACGCAGATTGTCTGACATCAGCAAAGGGAATGTGGATGTGTCGTATCGTATGATGTTCCCTCAATTGAAAAAAGTCAGAAAGTAGAAGAAAGTTACCTTTATCATACCTCAAATTATTACAAAATGAAAAAAACAGTGTTTGTATTGCTTTCGGGAATCATGGTTCTTTTATATGGTTGCGGCCCTTCGCACGATCAGGCTGTCAGCCAGATACAGTCTGCGGAAAAAAGTCTTTTTTCCCCGGACGCGGTTAGTTTTAATAAACAAAAAGCCGACAGTCTTTTGGCAGAATACAAAACATTTATCGAAAAATACCCCAACGATACACTGTCTCCCGGTTTTTTATTTAAGGCAGCCAATATTGCGATGAATTCTGGAGATGGTCCCGGATCATTAAAGCTGTTTGACCAGTACCTTCAGAATTATCCTGATAAACCAAAGGCATCCCTGTGTTTGTTCTTCAAAGCATTTATCTTCGAGAATATTATGCAGGATCTTGAAAAAGCCCGTGAAACTTACCTGTTATTTATTGAAAAATACCCAAATGATGATTTTGCAAAAGATGCCGGAATGGCATTGATGAATCTCGGTAAAACACCCGACATGCTTGTTCGGGAATTTGAAGCAAAAGCAAAAGCCGACAGTGCCAGGGTGGCCGATTCAATGGCCATGGCAAAAAAAAATCCTAAACATAACTAATCAGCAAATTCCACCCGAACTTCCACAACACATTGCCTGCATTGTTTGCATTGTTTGCATTGTTTGCATTGTT
>CAZVNF010000074.1:0-17680 GCA_964628215.1 uncultured Draconibacterium sp. | reverse complement strand
CGTGAACTTAAAATTTCCGGATACACCGCACCTGGTCGCCCCACTCCTTCGGGCTTTCATCCTGCAGCCCGCTTCCGCTTCCTGTCAGGAATACCTGGTCGAATGCCTGCAGAACGGCATCCTGAGTTCCTTCTGTCGAACTCCAGTAAACCCCGTAGCTGTAATTGAAAGGGGCCAGAAGGGCACGGTTGGCATACATCAGGTTGAGCTCGAATTTTGAGGGAAGGTACCAGTCTGTGTAAAAAACATTGCCAAAGTTATAGCGGTAGTCCCGGCAAAGTATCGCGGCATAACTCCCGGCTCCGTGGGCGGCAATGATTTTGTCGGTATTGTATTTCCCGGCATACACCCCGTCGGCATTGGCACCTGTGTTTTTATACGGTGTGCCCGACCATGGCGCTCCCGCTGATGGTCCCACATCGGCCATCGCAGCAACAAGCCCGTGTTCACCGGTTTCGTCGAGCCAGAACACATTGCCTCCCGCATAAAATTCACCCAGGTAGTGTGTTGTGTTGGATGCCAGCTTTAACCATTTGGTACCATTATAGGAATAATACCCGGTGCCGCATCCTCCTGATATAGTAGTATTTGTATTGTAAACCAGCAATCCTGCCACTGGCGACGGAACCGTTGTGACATCCGTTGTGCTCGTCAAACTCACCCGCGGAGGCAGAAAACCCTTGCTGGCCGATGTAACCTCCAGCATGGCAGAAGTGACCGGAGCAGAGCCGTTGGTATTGATTGCAACCTGAGAAAAGGTTTCAGGAGTCGCGAAAAACTGTAAGTGTAAAAGAACAATGAGGAGGCAGGCTTTTTTCATAGATTATTCTTCTGTCATAGTTACTGTGCCATAAACAAGCATTGATTTACCCGGGTTGATGGTGAGGTTTCCCCCGCTTTGAATGGTAATATTGTGGCAAAATGTTGCCCCAATGGTGGTGATGACGGGATTGTGCGGAGTAGCCGGGATAATTACATCACACAGGGTGGTGGGCACTTTCGCCAGGTCCCAGTTGCCTGCTTTGTTCCAGTCGGAATCAATCGTTCCCGTCCAGGTGATGTCAGTAAAATTTGTTGGCTCTTCCGTACGCACTTCCAGCGCCGGGTCCCCGAACACATTGCAGCAGTAATGGCACCAGCGCTGTGCCCCGGGTTCAAATTCTCCGGGCAGCGATATCCACGGCGCCGACTTGATCTTTGAAATCATATGTGCGGTGCCCAGGTGTTTTTCGGGCAGGGTATCATTGTACAAAGCACTCACAAATTCCCTTTGAATATGTTGTGAGGGACCATCGGTGGTTCCCTGGTTAAACCAGCCATACCGGGAATTAAAGATGCCGGCGACAAGGAAATTGTCTATTGTGACCGATTTTGCTGCAATGCAACCGCCAGCAGCATCAAAAGCGCCATCGTAACACCCCTGGGTATACAACATCTGGAAGTTATGGGTGATTCCGTTGATTTGCGAAAAACTGGCATTGGTAATGGTCGACATACTCATCCGCAACATGGAGGTGGTGCTGGCATGCCCCAGGTGATGAATAAATGAGTTTCCCTGGTTGAGCGCCGCAAGCAGATTCGATACGCTCCACGACCATGCCGGGGTGTCGTATAATGTTTGAATGTTGTTCGTTGCAGATGGGATCCCGTGGGTATAATATCCGTTATCGCTGTGATTATTGATCAGCAGGTTCATGTAATCACTGCCATAGGTTACCGGGTCGTTGTAAAGATATTCTCCTGCCAGCAGTGGTTTTGAAAACTCACCGAGCACAGGGTTGGTTTGGTAGGCAATGGTTTTCCGGATCATCCGGTGAAGTTCGGCAGTATCATTCACTGTAAAACGGGCGACAGATATTTCCGGCAGCAGGTCCGGGTTATCGGCCACCTCAGCGTAAACATGGTTGCCGTTCGCATCATAATTTCCATCAATTCCCGAATAGTAAAGGTCGGAGGGAATATTCGAATCGGTATAGGGGGTGCCTCCGGAATTAACATAACAATAGAAACCACGGCTTGGAACCAGCGGGGGGTTTCCTGCCAGGAGCACATACCCGATACCCTTGTTCTGGTATTGATTGATAATAAAGTTCCTGATCTTTTCCTGCAGATCATACCCCGCAACATTTGCAGAAATCGTGTCGGTAGCAACAACCCGCAAGGTAACTCCCATTCCGGCATACATGCTGATCAGGGGCTGGAATTCATTTTTAAAAACCACCGGTGAAATGATCAGGTAATCGTAGTTTGAAACCGGCGCTTTCCGGGGCGGATAACGCTGCATCATCTCCGGGTTCATGGCAGAGGTTTTTACCTGGCTTAAGGTCTTGCCGGCAGCCGGTAAATAACTTAGTGCTGCCCGGGATTCTGCATCCGGCCGGGTTATGATCCTCACCGTTACTTTTCTGAACCAGGAAACTGTTTTTTGGGAAGGATTATATTTCAACGGGGTTACGGTGCATAATGCGAAAGCATATCCATTCAGGTATTGTGTGAGCAACCGGCCGGTACGGCATGCAGGATAAAAACTATTTTGCCGGTAAATTTTGTCATTGATTACAAATTTGCCTGCCTTTACTGAAGAAATAGGCTGAACATGCTGTTGCGGGAACAGTAAAAAGGAACCGGGTATGACCGTTTCGCCCTCTTCAATAATTTCAATGGATTCCGCAGCTTCGCCGGGAGGCAGCATCAGCACCACCTCATGCCATGGCAGCACGGGCTCTCCCGGAATCCCGGAAAGCAGGGTGTTGTCGAAGTTTATGGTTTGATAAATACCCCGGGAATCCAGGGTATATCTGTCGAAATAAAATGTTTTCTCTACGGTGGCGGCTTGCAGGAAAGTTCCGCTCAACAGGGCAAGTAAAAGGAACAGGGTGCTTTTCATTTTGTTAATCTTTGATTGTAAAGATACAAAAACTTGAAAACCCCGAACAGATTACCTGGTATATTTGAATGGCTGGTGACATCCCGGGGAACAGGTTCCGCCGCTATCCAGATGAACATAATTCATTTGAAAAGCCCATTCCCCGAAAGTTATTTTATCGGCAACCAGGTGCTCTTTGTTCGTTGCATGCATATCATGACATACAGAACATGTTCTGCCTTTTTCACCGGTAAGATGCAGCTGGTGCAGGTTCCGCTCACCATCACGAAAACTGGTTGCGGTGGAGGTGCTTGCAACTTCGAGCAGATCGCTGTCGTGGCACTCCCAGCAAATGGCATAATTGTCTCTTTTTCCGGGTGCATACTGTCCGGTCGGGTAAGCGCTGATCAGTAAAAAGTTCTCGGCGGAGGCATGTGGCTTATGACAGCTGGTGCATCCGCCGTTTAATGCCGGATGAATTACTTTACTGGTTTTAACCAGTTCACTGATGTTTTGAATTTTTCTTCCATTTACATTAGTCTCCCTGTTGTGACAACCAAGACAGAGTTCCTTTTTATTCATGGTGAGCAGTTTTTTCTCGTCCGAGGAATGCGGTGAGTGGCAATTCATACACTGCTTTTTATCCTTCACCGCCTGGTGAACGACCCTGGAGGTGTCGATATCTTTTTTTTCACCATCATGGCATGTATAACACAACTGCGGCATTTTTTCAGCCAGGCTGAGCCCCCCGCTGCCATTTTGTGAATGCTCGGTTATGTTGACCCGGTGACAGCCCGTGCAAGCCTCTTTGGCCGGGGAGTGGACATTTTGTTTTTGAACAAGGTTGCTGTGGCAATCGGTACATTTCGGGTTTTCAGGCAACCGGCCGGGTAAAAAACCTGTATATGTAACCTTTCCTCCGATGCCGGTCATTGAATAGGGATACATCGGTGCGAATACCGCTAACAATGGCATACAAACAAGTAAAATCAGGCCTCTGATCATGTTAAAACTTTCTTAAGATTTGCATGTAAATTCCTTTGAAATTGATTTTATCGCCGATATAATTGCGACGGTACACCTCTACGCCTGCAGTAACAAACAGCTGGTATATCACCGATGAAAACTCAAGCCTGGCTGTAACCAGATCAAGATCGATGCCTCTGCCCGATTGCTTCCGGTACATTACATCAAGGTTTACTTTTGTTTGATTGACAATTACATATTCTACTTTGCCGGCAACATCAGCATATCGTTGAATCCTGGATTCAGGTTCATTCAGCATGGTATAATTCTGCATGTTGCCGTTGAGCGCAAGGGTCAGCTTGTTTTTGAAGTTTTTTTGAAAATTGAGATAATACCTGAACATGCGATAGGGTAAAATAGAGCTTTTGTAATTTTCAAATTCCGCGCCACCACTCAAAAAATCATATCCCAGGCGAAATCCAACCACATTCTGTGTAAAATAGTTCAGGGTAATATTATCCGTGTTTTCCAGGTTCTTATAACTCTGCAATGAAAGCCGGTAATATACATCTGCTTTCCCTTTAAACAAGGATACGTTTGCTGCAAATGCCTGGTCGTCGGCATCATACTTATAGGTACTGGGCTGAGTTACGGTATAATCCACATATACGGAACCGCCATTCGTGATAAGCCCGCTGGGGATCCTGCGTATTTCAATATACTTGCCTCTTTCAATCAGAATATAATCAAGCCCGGCCTGGTAAATGATGGTTCCGGTAACATCTTTTACCACTACAGTTTGAATGTTGATATAAGGCCTTTTCAATAATACTATCTTACTGTCGGTAAGGAGGTAGTCTTCATTCGCAATATTAAGGCTCACTGAAATGCTGGTATAATTCTGGTGATACCGGAAATAGGTATATGATAAATTCAACTGGCCCCATTGGGTCTTTTTGCTGTAATTGAAGTCAAATCCGGTTTTACTGTTGTATTCAGCATATTGGGTGTGATTTATTGTATTGTATTCGAAAAAGAACCTGGAGTCAAGGCTTTTAAAAAGTTTATGACTCAGGGAATTCAGGGAGGATTGTTGTATCAGCTTCGTCGATAGCTGACTGATATTATAATAATTATAACTTGTCGAAAACAGGAAATTCACCGGCAGTTTTATTACCAGGTTTTCAATAGCCTGGAACCTGTTAAAATTGAAACTACCATACTGATTCATATTCGAAAGGGTAGTGTTAAACGTGAAAACCCGTTGTTCTCCAATTGCGAAATTGCTGTTAAAATTCAGATCATTGACGATATTGGATGAAAGAAAATTGTTTTCATTCAGATTGGAATAGTTGTTATGCGAATACGTTAAGAGTTGTTTATCATACCGGGTAAAGGATTGCTGGGCTGTTCCTTCGAAATGGATCTGATCAATCTTCAACACCCGGCGAGTCTGGATCTCTGTCTGGATCAGCTTCCTTCTGAAAAAATCAAAGTTTACCGGGATATACTTGTTGTTGTAATTCAATGAGCCGCCCAGGTTCTTGGTGATTGTTTTAATGTCTGTCAGATTTTCACGCTTTGCATAACTTTCATCATAGAGGGCCGAGGCTGAAAAATTAATTTTCTTCTGACTGAAAAATCCCGCATTGATGTTCAGCTTTTTTACCGACCTAACCTCCGCCTGATCTGGTGAAGCCACAAAGTTATCTCTGTTGGATTCGGGCATGTAGCCTGCACCCAGGTTAATTTCGCAGAAGTTGGGATGAAGAAGATACGTATTCGCATTTAACAATATGCCTCCTGAATAATAATAACTTTGCTGCTTCTCGATCACTTTTTCACCGCTTTCATCCCTGTCCCGGTATGAACCCCTTAACATCAGCTCCCCGGAATAAGACCGGATGCCAAAGAACTTAAAAGTCTCAGGCTTTTTCTGAGAAAAAACACAGCCGGGAACAAACAAAATAAGAAATAATATGATGAAATGTTTTGCTTTCAATGGCAGTACATTATTTTATCATTGTTCTGTCTTCTCCTCCATGCGGGTTATGACATTCGGTACAGTTTGCATCAGCGATATCCTTATGTACTTCATTCTTAAACACAAGGCTGGAACTATGGCAATAAAGACACAACTGCTGGCTTTTTCTTTTAAGCAGTTTTTTATTATCTGCTGAATGTTGTGCATGACAGGCGGTACAATATCCTCCGGCCACCGGACCATGAACAAACTTGTAAGTTTTGCTGAAATTTTCATGACACTGATAACAAAGTTCGGGTTGCCTTTTTACAAACTTCCCCATTTTGCTCTGGTCATGACAGGCATCGCATTGCTTTTTTTTAAAGGGTGCATGATAAAATGTTGAGGGCTGTTCTGCCTTTACATGCTTGATGGCCGTATCCGGTTTGTTTTTGGTATCGGGATTATTCTTAGCCGTTTTATCTTCCGGGGCGGGAACTCCGTCGAAAAAAAAAGTCAATGTATTGTGGCGGGGCACCGGGGAACACCCCCAAAAAACAAAGACCAGGGCAACAGAAATGGAGAGTAGAAGCAAATACCCCGTTCTATTCCAATCTATTGTCCTGCTATGGTTTTTAACGGGCATAATTCGTCAGTTACCTGGTTTTGGGCTCCTTTACTTTAAGCTCAGTGGTGTTGGGCTCAACATAGCCATATATGTTCAATTTATCCGGGCCGAACTGATTGGTGACCAGGATGAGGTATTTCAGTTTGAACCGGGGGTCAACGTATTTCTCAAAAAAGGTTAAATTGTCATAGTCAATGGTAACCTTGGCCGGCAGCCACATATCTCCGGGACCTTTGTAACTTCCGCCAAAAAACATCAGCAATTTCCCGTTTTTATCAAAAATCTGCGTGTTCTCAAAACCGGCATCCACAACATACAAATTCGATTCCCGGTCAACAGCAATACCTTTGGGCCGTGCAAACTGGCCCAGCCGGTCGCCATAGGAGCCAACCGATTCAATGAATTTACCCTCAGGGGTGTAAATTTTTACTTTAAAATCTCCGAAATCAGTGACGTATACCCTGTTTTCTGTAACAAAAATATTTATTGGAGAAAATAAATAGCCTGAACTGTCGGATTGTATTTCCGGAAATTTACTCAGCAACCTGAAAGCTGAATCATTGCTGTAAACCTGCACCTGGTGACCGGTTATATTGGATACGTATATTTTGTCACCAGAAATGAAAACATCTGTGGGCTTGAAATTATCCTTTTCGCCAAAACTGGAAAAGTACTCCAGTTTATCATTAAACACAACGATTTGCCTGCGGTCGGCGTCTGCCACAAACAGATACCCCTGTTTATCAAGGGCACAGTTCAGCGGTGTTTTCAGTTCACCAAGCCCGGCAGGTTTAAAATACTCAAATTTGCCTTTTTTCAGATCAATGATTTCCAGCCCCCTGATGAGTGCATCGCACAGGTATATTTTTCCATTATTGATCGCAACGCCATAAGGCTTGCCTATGGATTTTTCATCTTCTTTTCCGAGGATGAATTTTTTAAATCCGCTTTGTCTGCCTTCCACATCAACAGAGCTGCTGATCCTCTCAAGAAACTGAATTCTGGTCGTGTCGGGAGGCGAAGGATAAATAACAAGCGGTTTTAACCCGCCCGACGGGTGGATGCCTCTTGAACAAGCAAAAAAAAGTGACAGGGCGATGGAAAACAAAATGAGTCTGAGGGTCATTATGAACTGATTTAACCGGAAGAAAAACGATACCGGGATAATTTCCGAATTGTGTATTAAATCACAGGGCTTTTGTTATATAAAGCAAAGGGCGAAATAAATTCGCCCTTTGCATATAATTCGCATAAACGAACTATACCGTGTCTTATTTATTATGACAGGTTAAACATAAAGCACTGGCTGCATTGCTTTTTACCAACAAACTTGCAAGGTTGCCAGGAGCACTGTTGTGTACATCATGGCAGGAGGAACACTGCATTTTACCGCCAATGAGCAGGTCATCAGAAATATGGCCGCCAAGTCCGGAATTGGTAAGATCAGGGTTGAATAATCCCGGGTCAGCAAGTGCAAGGGCTGCATTATAGGTAAAGGAAACAGGATGATCATTGGCCAGGTTGGTTCCAACAAGGCTTGTACCGGTCATAAAGTTGGTACCGGTAGTTACACCACCGAAATTGGCAAGAGCAACCGTTCCGTCATGACAGCTGAGGCAAAGTTTTGAACTGCCGTCAGGCTGTCCGGTAGTTGCATTCATCGTAGCGGATGAGTAAGGAACAAATGTTGCAACGGTCAGCTGGTGATTCCATAATGGAGCATTCAAAACAGTAATATCTGCATTGTGCGGTGTATGGCAAACCTTGCAGATTTCTCCACTGGTATTCCAGGTAGTCTGACCGCTAAAATCGTGTGCCGAACCTACGATAGTTTGCGCATTGATTACCTGCGTAAACACTAAGAACGTGATTGCTGTGAGTAATAGGAAAAAATTTTTCATCGGGTTTAACTTTTTAGTTAGTAATTTTTCATACTCATATCAACAAGTGTGCCAAACGAATTTAAACACTATTAATCAGCATATTACGTATTGTTCTATTTGCCGCCATATGGATTTGGCATGGATGGCCGGGTTTAAACCCGGAAAAAAACAGGCAACCGGAACCAGCCCAGTGAAAGAGAGTCAGCGGTGTGCCTTACAAGTTAATGGTTTCCTGTGTGGAATTCTGATGCCCGGCAATCCGGGAAGGGGTTGGCACCGGGTCATATCACCCAATTGCGAATGGGTGATATGACCCACTGAATGATTACAACCGGTACTTTTTAATTTTATAGCGGAGGGTATCTCTTGATATTCTAAGCAATTTCGAGGCTTTTGTCTGATTATTTTCAGCCTGGTTCAACGCCTGTTTAATAACCTGTTTTTCCAGACCCGATAAGGAGAGCCCCTCCTCCGGAATTTCTATTTCAAAAGGCAGGCGCTTTATATCACCGGACTCGCGTGTTTCCTTGATTTCATGGGTACTTGCTTTGGGTGTATCTGCAAGTTGCACAATTTCACCCGGCAAACTTTCAGGCTGCAATACCCCCATTGTTTCGAGAATGACCGCACGCTCAATCACATTGCGAAGTTCCCTTATGTTCCCGGGCCAGTTATACCGGGTTAACAAAAGAACTGCCTCTTTGTGAATATGTGTGATGTTTTTCTGAAACTGGCTGTTATACTGTTTAATAAAATACTCGGAAAGCAGCGGGATGTCTTCCCGGTGCTCCCGCAGCGGGGGCAGTGTGATCTGGAATACTTTCAACCGGTAATAGAGATCTTCCCGGAAAGTTTTTTCCTCCACGGCCCTTTTCAAATCCTTATTTGTTGCTGCAATAATCCTGATTTCCACGGGGATGTTTACTGTTCCCCCCACACGCCGGATAACCCTGTTTTCAAGAACACCCAAAAGTTTGATCTGGGTCGACATATTGATTTCACCGATTTCATCCAGAAAAACAGTTCCCCCATCCGCTATTTCAAATAATCCTTTCTTCAACTGCTTCGCATCGGTAAAAGCTCCTTTTTCATATCCGAACAGTTCACTCTCAAGCAGGGATTCGGGTAATGACGCGCAGTTGATGGTTACAAACGGCTTTGAATTTTGAGAACTTTCATAATGAATTGCCCGGGCAAACAGGTCCTTTCCGGTTCCGCTCTCTCCTAAAAGCAGGATGGTTGTGGTTTGTGTGCGGGCAATCTTTTTCGACAACTGTATGATTTGTTTCAACACCGGCGACTCGCCTACAATATGATCAAAGGTAACGGTTGCTTTTTGCTGACGCCTGAGCAACTGGACTTCCCGGCTCATCTCCAGTTTCTGCTTTATGTTGCCGAGTATAACATCAATCTCCTCAAATGAAAATGGTTTATTGATATATTCCGAGGCACCCAGCTTCATTGCATTTACCGCAGTATCAATGGATCCGAAGGCGGTCATAAATACAATCACCGTATCTTCGTCCACCGATTTTATTTTCTGTATGACCTCCAGACCCTGCATTCCGGGTAATTTATTATCGGTAAAAACGACCTCCGGATGGTGAAGTTCAAATAACTTTATTCCCTCTTCGCCCGATTCGGCGGTGAAAACCTTGTACCCATTTGAGCCTAAATGCTTTTCGAGAGACCAGCGGATTAATTTCTCATCCTCAATAATGAGGATCTTCATTTGCTTCATGATATGTTTTCCATTATGTTCTGCCATTGTTCACGGGCAGTGCGATGAAAAAAGTGCATCCTGAATCATGATTGTTTTCAAACCATATCTTTCCCTGATGCTGTTCAATGATGTCTTTGGAAATGGCCAGGCCCAGTCCGGTACCTTTTGTGTGCGTTGTAAAGAAAGGTTTAAAAACATCCTTCGCTACTTCAGCCGGAATTCCCGATCCATTGTCACGCACTGAAATGACAAGGGATTTCGCAACCTTTTCAAACCTGGTTTTGTAGGTAACCACCCCGCTTTCACCAATGGCCTTGATTGCATTGAAGCTGAGGTTCAGAAGTACGTTTTCCAGCAATTCATGGTCAAACAACATCACCGGAATTTCATCCTGAAGATCCAGATCGAACCGGATTGCTTTTTCATGCGCCTGGTGCTGCAGAAAGAAAACCATCGATTTAATCACTTCGTTTACATCTCCTTCATGCAAACTGATGCTTTTCGCCCGGGAATATTTTAACAGGTTCCCGATCGCCTGTTCAACCCGGTTGGCCTGGCGCTGGATCTCCTCCAGAATCGGCTTGTTGCTGTCCTCCTTCAATTCTGCAATGATTATTTCCATTGCTCTCGCTATGCCGGTAATCGGATTTCTGATCTCATGGGCGATCCGTGCCGACATCTCCCCGATCGTCGCCAGCTTTTGCGAATCCTGCAACTCCTTCTGATGGTATATGTCGAGCTCATTCCGGGTACGTACAAAAGTATCCAGCATCTCGTTAAAACTCTTGCCAAGGCTTCCAAGTTCTTTTACTTCAGGTATCTCCAGCCGTTTTTCGAAATCGCCATTGTTGATCATGGTAATAGCCGAGCGAAACTGGTTTAATGAACTCCGTATGTACCGGTAATGCAGGTAGGCTACCATTGCAAAAATGCCGAACAGCAGAACCAAAGTATAAAACAAACTGAATTTCCAGGTATAGGTAAGGATGTTCTCTGTTTCATGGTTAGACAGATCCAAAACAATCATTCCCAATGTTTTCTGAGCAGGATTATGGCAGGGATAGCAGGAAGGGGTATTCTCCATCCGGATAAAAACCCTGTTATACGGCTTTGGGCCCGACCGGTAAGTTTTAATGGAAATGTCTTTTTTTTGCGAAAATAATTTTGTGAGATTTACAGTATCATTCCTGATCGACTGATAATTGTCAGGATATATTACGTTTAATTCCGAATCGATCAGGTAGGTCTTCAGCACATCTTTGTCTTTCTCCATGTTTTTCAGCAACGATCGGATAATCGTGCCGTCATGCTGCCTGATGGAAAAATAATACTGATCGCGCAGCAGGTTTATATGTTCGATGTTTTCCTCGGTAATGGCTATCAGCTTGTTTTTCAGTGAAAAATTATAAATGGTAAAAGCGATCGCTGAGTAAAGGGTTATACCGGTTACCAGTGTGGCAATAATTTTAATCCGGAAAGAGAACCACTTCATTGTTTGTGTATTAAAAATTAATAACTCAGCGGATTATGATTTTTTCCATGGCAGGTCAGATAACACTGACCATGGTTGCCGGGCAGGTCAACAAATTTCAGAAGGCCGCCGGAACTGCCGGTAACTACTCCGGCTTTAAAATTGATCAGGTTCGTGTTGCCTGAACTGTTCCCCTGGGTGATACTGATGCCGTGGGGATCATGGCATGTATTACAGGGAGCCCTTACATCAGCCTGAAGATGCTTATTGTGTTCTTTAAAAGAAACATCACTTAATATCGACGCCCGGCTGTGGCAGCTGTAACAAAGTGCATAAGCCGACGGGGATTCTGTTGTGCCGGTTGCCGTTGTACCTCCGTCATTCGTAAGGTTTTGCAATTTAAGTATATGAGGATAAATGGACCCATGCGGGCCATCGGTAGCGGAAGATCCGTCGCCTGCATGGCAACTGGTACAGTACATGAGGCTGGAAGGCGACCAGGGTGAAATCAGGCTGGGAACCTGTGCGTTTTTACCAATCGCCGCCACCGGATGAAAGGACGGGTTTGCCGGTGCAAATTCGAGCAGCACATTATTCTGTTCAAGGATCCTGGATGTTGAGGATGGAGGAGCGCCCGGACTGCCGGCATGGCAGCGATAACATATTTCATAGGCGAAACCGGCCGCGTTCACGGCAATGCCGGTTTGGGTAATTCCCCTTACCCCGGATAAAGCCCCGCTCACGGCCGGCGGAAGGGCCGGCTCGTTTTTAGCGGCATGCGGATTATGGCAGTCCACACATTCAACATGCATCCCGGTATACAACTGGCCGGGTTCATTGGGCACATGGATATTCAAATAGTTACCGATATTGTGCCGGTAGGTTTTATTAAACTCCGCTGCAATGTTTTTCGTTGCAACATTCCCGTTATGACAATCCAAACAATTTCTTTCTTCCTGCTGGTATTTCAACAGCATCACATCCGAACCCGAGTTATGGGGGTTATGACAATTCTCACAGCCATTTTGTGCAACGGTTGTAAAGGAAGGAGGGGTATACGGCCAGGGATCGGGGGCCACACCTTTCCAGGTTTTTTCTGAAGTACTGTGGCTGCTCATCGTCCAATTGACCCGCTGATGACAACTGTTGCACAAATTGGAATTGCTGGTGCTGGTAACCAGGAAATCAGATACCATGTTTTTATGCGGATCATGGCATGAGGTACATTGCACCTTGCCATTTTCAAGCGAAACCGGCGGGGTGATATTTGAGGGTGATCTTAACTGGCCATCGGCCATGGCCAGGGAAGCAGAATAGAGAAAAGAGATGGGATGATCGTTCCGAAGGTTTGTTGAAAGGTTTCCCAAACCACCCGGCATTGTAGTTACTCCTGAACGGAAAGCCCTGTCGCCTGACCGGCTGATCAGGCTGCCAAGTGCAACGGTTCCATCATGGCACGACAAACAGAGGATCGAGGTTCCATCAGGCTGCCCCGGTAAAGCCTGCAAGGTTGAACTGGCATAAAGAGTATAGATCACCCCGGGATCATTTCTGTTCCAGAGCGGGCCTTTTGGCCGGCTGGTGTGAGGAGTATGGCAAAACAGGCAGATCTCCGACTCACTGGTGGCCCTTACCTCCCCAGGGCCTCCTACTGAAAGATTGTGCTTTGTGGTGACAATAGACTGGGCATACATGGTGACCGGAAGCCACCACAACAAAAACAATAACAACCTATGTATGTACCGTCTGATCATTTTTGATTTTGATAAACCAGTTGAAACACCTGAATCCTTGAATTGTAACTGTCAGAAACATAGATAAAATCCCTTTCATCGATAAAAATTCCCGAAGGCATCCAGAACTCGCCTTCTCCCTGTCCCTGGTTCCCCAGCCGGTAAAGAAAATCCCCGTTCAGGTTAAAAACCTGTACAACATGAAACAGGGCATCCACCACATAAATATTCCCGTGTGAATCTGCTGCAATCCCTTTTGGACGCGCAAAATAGCCGGAAGCATCACCGGGCTTTCCAAATACGGAGATTACTTCACCTGCCGGGTTCAGCACCTGCACCCTGAAATTCATGGCATCCACTATATAAACCTGTCCCGCTTTGTCGATCCAGATATGGGTCGGATAGTTAAATTGTCCGGAACCAGTGCCCCTCGACCCGATCGTTTTTACAATGTTACCTTTCGCATCAAGAACTGTGATACAGTGCGCATTGGTTTCAACCACCCATATTTCATCTGTAACCGGCGACCAGGCAATTCCGGTTGGCTGGTCAAGGAACAGCGAATCATGGAGGATCTGAACTTTTTTCTTCTCCGGCAGTATGCGGTATATTTTTTTTGCGTGTGAATCGGTAAATAAAATTCCGGAATGCGGGGTTGCACAAATTCCCACCAGGGATGAAAAATCGAGGTCAGCCTTTTTTAAAAAGTGGGGGATATCACCCAATTTGCCCGCAATATGAAATACAGAACATGCTCCCTGGTCAAGGATCCATATGTTATCGGGATTATAGGCCAGAACCGAAACGGGCCGGGATAAGACCGCTGTTTTCTTTCCGAGAAAAATAGAATTAAAGCGTTCTCTGAACGTGTGATCCTTTTGTTTCTGATCTCGTGATGGCCACTGATTAACCCATATAACCTGCGGAATATCTGATGATATGGGTGAAATAACCCTGTTGGTGTCCTGAGGATATCCGGCCACAGTAATGGAGACAAAAACCACTAAATGGAATGCCGGATTTATAAGATGGGTCAGGATGCCTGATTTCATGGAGAAAGACTACAGAGTACAAAGTTATCAGGATTTATCTACCCGATCGTTTTACTGCCTTAGCAAATTTCGTGCTAAAAATTATTCTTCATTTTTAATTATTCATAATCAGCGCCTTATAATTATAAAATTCCGCTTTAGCCTAAAACACGGGTTCAAACCCTTACTGATTCTATTTCATGCTGAAAATCAGCAACATAAAAGGGTGGCATAATTGTTGCAAACATGATTGAAAACCGGTATCTGTTTATAAAACAAAATGACATGATAAAAATATACAAACTTATTGTTATTGTGATCATGATGCTTGTTTGCATGGAAGGCATGTATGGTCAGGGCTCTCCGGGCGGATATATTTTTTCGGGTGCCATCAGCGATAGTTTGTCAACTCCGGTGCGCATGGCTATTGACAATATGGACAATATTTACGTGACGGATGCCTTGCAGAAAAAAATCAGGAAATTTAATGCTGCCGGAACATATTTAAATTCGGTTGTGAATATCGGGTCGCCTGTATCCATTGCCATCAATGCGGCTAACCAGGTGTATATCGGGGACGGAGAGTCTGGCAAAATATTCAAAATCAACTCAAACGGAACCAGAACCGAGCTTTACGCCGGCACTGTTTTTCCCTCTTCCATGGTGTTTTGCTCCGACGGACTGCTTTACGTTTCCGACAGTAAACTGCAGCGCATTATTGTCCTCGATCTGGCGGGCAATGTGGTAAGAACCATCGGGGCCGGAACACTCACCTGTCCGACTGGAATTACATTTGATAAAAAAAACAACCGGATCCTGGTTGCGGAGCATGGCGGGATCGGCACGGGGATGACGCCGGTAGTAAAAATCAGGATATATGGATTAACCGGCAATTTGATAACCAGTTTCGGCTCACATGGCAATGAAGACGGCAAATTCTACAGGATCCAGGGGCTGGCTGTGGGCAGGTGCGGCGAGATTTATGTACCGGAACCCTACCAGGGGAACGTCAGCGTGTTTAATGAAAACACTCTTTTTGCCACCCGGTTCGCACAATATGGAGACAGCACGAGCCAGCTGCGTGTACCCCTGGATATTGCCATCAACTCCCAGGATAAAATTTTCATTACCGCTGAAAACAATGGCACCATTGAAATTTTTGACATTGATTATCTGCTGCCTTCATCGAATATTACCTGTGGGAACCAAACCATCTGTGAAGGAACAACGGCGGAGATTCCGGTCCATTTTACAGGAACTGCTCCCTGGACCTTTACCTACACCGTAAACGGGACTAATCCTGTTACCATCAGCAATACATTCAATAATCCATATCTGCTCAATGCAGCGGCTCCCGGAAATTACCAGGTAACCGCTCTGTCCGATGCACTTCATGCAGGAACCTGTTTTTCCGGTAACGCGATAGTTACGGTTAACAATGTAATTCCATCATCGGCAATGCCAACCGGCGCAATTTCATTCTGTACCGGTCAATCTGCCGGGATCCCCATTGAATTCACCGGGTTGGCCCCCTGGACCTTCACTTACACCAATAACGGAACAAACCCGCAAACAGTAAGCAATGTTTTGGCCAGCCCTTACCTCCTGAATGTTACTGAAGCCGGGAGTTACCAGGTTACTGCATTGTGGGGCGCAGGGTGTTCAGGTTCTGTTTTTACAGGAAACACGCTTGTTACGGCAAATATTCCACCCAATGCAATTCTGCCGACTGGCAATACCTCAATTTGCGAGGGTGAACCGGCCAGCCTGGCGATAGATTTTACCGGAACTGCTCCATGGTCCATCACCTATACAATTAATAATTCAGCGCAGGCTGTCATTCCGGATATCGTGGATAACCCTTACCTGTTTCCAGTCTCTGCTGCCGGAAGCTACCAGGTTACCCATGTACAGGATGCAACTTGTGAGGGTACTGCCTCAGGAATCCATGAAATAACCGTAAAGGATTTGCCTACAGCCAATATATCTTCGGGCAATACTTTTTATTGTCCGGGAGATTCTGCCTACATCATCATCGATTTCACAGGAAAAACTCCCTGGTCATTCACCTACACGAAAAATGGCGTGAATCCTGTGGCAGTAAACAGTGTTTTGGCCAGTCCTTATGTTTTAGCGGTTTCCGGTGCCGGCACTTACCAGCTTTCGGCAGTATCGGACGCCTGGTGCAACGGAACCTCTTTTACCGGGGCAGCCATTATTACCGAAAACCTGCTGCCATTTGTTTCGCTTGGCCCCCCGGTTGCATTATGCGAAGGAGATTCTATTGTAATTGAGCCGGGAACACCTTATGTTTCCTATCTTTGGAGTGATTCCACCACGGGCCCCTCCATGACTGCTTATTCAGCCGGTATTTACAGTGTTACCATCACCGACAACTATGGCTGCAGAAATTCTGCGTCAAAAACGGTTACCCCGGTTGCAATGCCAACTTCGGCCATCACCAGCGGGAATGCAAACCTTTGTTCCGGAGAAACCACAGACCTTGCCATCGTGTTTACCGGAACCCCGCCATGGACGATCACCTATATTGTGAACGGATCCAACCCCCTTACGGTACCCAATATTACCGGGAGCCCCTTTTTTCTGAATGTTTATCAGTCCGGCCTTTATCAGATAAGCGAAACCCTGGATGCAAACTGCAGAAATTCCATCTCTGCGGGCAGTGCATTTATTTCTGTTCATCCTTTGCCCGCCTATAATTTCTCCTCAGGAAACGCTTTTATCTGTGCAGGCCAGACAACGAACATCGTCATCGACCTCATAGGAACACCCCCGTGGAATGTTACATTCACCGTAAATGGCTCGAATCCGGCAACCCTCAGCGGGATCAATGCAAGTCCTTACATATTGCCCGTATCGCACGGAGGAACTTATGAAATTATTGCCCTGTCGGATGCCTTTTGTCATGGTCCGGCACACAATGGCACCATCACCATCACCGAAAAACCCTTGCCTGTGGTCGACCTTGGCCCGGATATCACCATTGTGGAGGGGGAACCAACGCTGCTGGATGCAACCTCTTTTTTTGCAGGCTATTTATGGAGCGATGGCAGTACCGGTCAAACACTGCAGGTCAGTACTGCCGGAACCTATCGTGTAACTGTTACGGATTACGATGGCTGTTCCAATGCCGGGTTTATAAACGTAACCTCGGTAAGTGTCCCGGCAAACAGGGACCTTCAGAATATCACCGTTGCGGGATTGCAGTGCTTCAGTGCCCTCCAAACGATTACGGTGGCAGGTACGGGATCGGAATTTGTAGTGACAAACAGTGGCAGTGCCACCCTGATTGCCGGCCAGAACATCATTTTTCTGCCCGGGGCGAGAGTCGATTCGGGCGGGTACCTGCATGGCTATATCACCCCCGACAATACCTATTGCGGAGGAATGGTTCC
>CAZVNF010000073.1:4188-17715 GCA_964628215.1 uncultured Draconibacterium sp. | reverse complement strand
CTACCTCGCTACCTCGCTACCTCGCTACTTATTTCCTGTCTCCCAAAAACCTCAGCAGAAACATAAACAAGTTGATAAAATCAAGGTAAAGCGTGAGGGCACCGAGAATGCTCAGTTTTCGGGCATGGGCGTCTCCGTATTCACCTGCTCCTGCACCCATTCTTTTCAACCGCTGAACGTCATAAGCCGTTAATCCTGTAAAAATAAGCACTCCGATCACACTGATGATATAGTCCATCGTTCCGCTTTTCAGGAAAAAATTAACAAGCATGGCTACCATCAGGCCCACCAACCCCATCATCATGATTGAACCAAATTTGGTGAGGTCTGTTTTTGTTGTATAACCGGTTACCGCCATGATGCCAAACATGGCAGCAGTGATGGCGAATGTTTTATATACGGATGCCGCGGTATAAATAAGTAAAATAAAACTGAGGCTCATCCCCATCAAAACAGAAAAGGAGATGAATAAAAGTGTCAAAACGGCAGGTGAAAGCCGTTGAAATCCGAATGACATCAATAAGACAAACCCGATAGGTGCCAGAGTGACAATCCAGCCGAGAATGGTCATTCCTCCGGTTTCGACATTGATCAGGCTCCTCATCAACGATTCGGATGAGCTGAACCAGTAGGCCGTAACCGCTGTGACAAACATCGCCAGGGTCATCCATCCGAATACCTGTGTCATAAATGATTTGGCAACAGCGGCATCCTGCGTGCCCGGCTGTGCCGTAAAAGTTCCTCTGTTATTCATTTGTTCAAACATTTTTAATCCTCCTGTTTAAAGTTAATTAATCATCGCTTTCATCAGTGCAGTTTTGTACTGATCAGGTGCAGAAATTCAGCCCGGGTCTTATCCCGTTCAAAAGCTCCCACAAAATCAGATGTCGTTGTGACAGAATTTTGCTTCTGAACTCCGCGCATGGCCATACACAAATGTTGTGCCTCAATTACCACTGCCACTCCAAGTGGTTTCAAAGTGTCATTTATGGCATCCTTGATTTGCATGGTAAGACGTTCCTGAACCTGGAGCCGGCGTGCATAGATATCAACCACCCTGGCAATCTTGCTCAGCCCCGTGATGTACTTATCAGGGATGTAAGCTACATGGGCTTTCCCGATAAAGGGAACCATGTGGTGCTCACAAAGGGAGTAGATTTCGATGTCTTTTACGATTACCATCTCCCGGTAGTCCTCCCTGAACTTAGCCGAACTCAATATTTCCTTGGGATCAAGTGCGTAGCCCTGGGTGAGAAACTGAATGGCTTTGGCAACACGCAGGGGTGTTTTCTCCAACCCTTCCCTGTTTGGGTTTTCCCCGATAAGGCGGAGGATTTCCTTGTAATGAAAAGCAAGTTCTTCAGTCGCTTTCTGGTCGAATTCCTCTAATTTTTCGTAATTTAATTTTTTCTTGGCTGCCATGTGAGTTCTATTTAAACTTATTCACCGTAGTATTCAATAATATTGTTTTCTGATTGCTCGAGACGCACGCAATGTAAAATGCCGCCAAACTTCTTTATATCTTCTTTAAGTTCATTCCATATCCCGATAGCAACATTCTCGCTTGTAGGTACTTTCCCTTTCAGAAAATCAACTTCCATGTTCAGGTTTTTATGATCAACTTTACTCAGGATCTTCTCTTCTATCAATTTACTTACATGCCGGAGGTGAATTACCAGCCCTGTTTCAGGGTCGGGTTCTCCTTTAACTGTAATAAACAGCATGTAATTATGTCCATGCCAGTTAGGATTGGAACATTTTCCAAAGACTTCAAAATTCTGCTCATCTGAGTATTCGGGTAAAAACAGACGGTGTGCAGCACTGAAATGTTCCCGGCGTATGATATAAATCATTTCTGGTTGGATTGATATGCAAAGGTATCGTTTTTTTTACTTGACCTGTTTATCAGGATTTGCAGGATTGGTGTATTTAATAATACTTACAGATTCAAATATTGTATAACAAAGGTAGAGCACAAAAAAGCCCAGCATAAATGGAATGGCATCACTGCGGTTTGTAAAGGCATAGGCAATCATAACGCCTGCATATATGAAAAGTTTGATAATGATGGTCAGCAGAAAGGTGTTAACAAATTTAATAAACCGTTTTGTTGCTGACTGAAGTAAATAATAAAAAGAGAGGAGCGAAGTGGCAATGAAAAAAATAAAAAGAAATGGAAGTGCCGGGGAAAAGTAGTTGCTGTTTAATGAAAATCTCATTATCAGCGTGATCAGACCAATAATGGCTGAAAAAACCAAAAGATGCCTGAGGTATTTGACATATGCTGAGTTCATAATCCAAAAGTATAAAAGTAAGCGTTTGAGAATTCAATCATTTGCGCAGCAGATCTCTGGTGACAAAGTAGATGGAAAGGGCTACCGAAACAAGGGAAAGGACAACAGTAAGAACAGGTTTTGTGTGGAACCATTGATCCATCTTGAACCCGGCAAGGACTCCCAGCAGAATGATCACCAGCATTTGAACGGCCATGCCTGAGTAACGGGCATAGTCATTAAGGTTTTTCTGAGGGTTGGTTTTCATTTGTGTGTAAAGGAAACAATATCTCTTTTGATCCGGGTTGTTCCATTTTGCAGGTTCCTGAAAATTTTGCTCCGGGTTCTATAGCCAGTTTTCCTGTAGTGATATCCCCGCTAAAACGGGCAGTTTCTTTTAAGGTTAATAATTCTGTCACTTTGACAGTGGCAGTAACCTCTCCTGAAAAATCTGCATTTTGGCATTGGATTTCCCCGTCGATCTTCCCGGTAGGACCAACCACAATTTTCCCTTTGCACTGGATATTGCCATTGAGTGTTCCGTCAATCCTGAAATCACCATTTACCTGAATCTCGCCTTTTACCACGGCACCCGGACCCAGGATGTTGATGGTAGGCATTTCTGGTTCTCTGTTTTTCGACATAAAGGCTGATTTAAACACGGATAATTAATTTAGGGCAGGGTAATTTTTTTCAAAAAACCTAAGATACTGTTGTACGTCCTTATTTTTATAAAGGACAGGATAATTTTCCACTGAAATTACAAAATTGAAATATGCACCGGCATTTTCCAGTTTGGTGAAAATGTATTTGCTGTTAAGAATCCCGAGAAAATAACTCATGGCAGTTTCACTGTTGTCAAAATTGTTTACCGTAATCATTTGCCGGCCATTATCCAGTAACAAACTATTGACCATCAGGTTTTGCAGATCGTGAAATTTCGAGTTGTAGTCCGAAACTTTCAGTTTTAGTGCATCTACATCTACCAGTTCATCATTTACAACAAGTACATAAAAATGCATGGCATTGGGATCGAATGTGTACAGTTTTGCTGTATTGTCGATAATGGTGGTCGAATCTGTTGCAATAGGCTGCCCTTTCGAATCTTTTTGGGTTCCAAGGAAGGCCAGCACATTTTCTGCCATCGGTTTTACACTGCTGTTAGGATAATCACGAATAACCTTATTCATGGCAATTACCAGTGAATCAACTATTTCTATTTTTCCGAGTGCCAGGGCACGCATATAATCAAACTTCGGCATAAGAACCGAGTCAGTTTTATACTTAGCCCGTGCGATGTCGGCATTATTAATCACCATATAATATTGCTGATTGGTAAATGCCTTGTAGGTATCGTTATATAGTTTAGAGGCATCCGTTTGCCTTGCGTTTATCTCTTTGTAGTAATTGGGATTAACCAATAATTTCGCATAATCACTTGTTGGATAAAGAGTAAGAATCTGGTTTTTAAACTGGTCACTTTTAGGTTGATTTTGTAATTGCTGGTACAAAAGACACAATTCATATGCTGACTGTATTTTATATTTGCAATTGGGAAACCGGTCGAGCAGTTCTTCGAAGGTTGCGGTGGCATTGCCAAAATCGCCAAGACCTTCAACATAAATAAACCCGGCCTGGTAGTAAGCTTCAATGATCATGTCGTTGGAGGCTGCCACTTTTTCTTTCGTATCAGGGATATCCTTCAGATAATAAGACCTGTCTTTCGGGTTCATTGATTTTGCAAGCCCTTTTTTCCCCCCTTTGACGGAGTCGCCTTCCGCACCGGCCAGGGCTTCGGGGCTTCCCGTCTCATTTGTAAAGCCAGCAACAGACTTATCTGTTAAAAACCAGTTATCTTCAAATTTTCGTCTCCCCCATTTTCTGGTAAAAGTGGAAAAACCATTTGACATGGTCGTCGGATTGTAAAAATACCAGCGGCCTTCTTTTGATCCTCCGGCAATAGGATCCTGCTGCCCCTGGTTTTGTCCGTTAATATTCATTGACATCAGGCGCTCCTGCTCTGCGATCTGTTTTCTCATCTCTTCGGCAATGAGCTCAGAAATAATCTTGTCGATGATTCTGTTCCTTTTATCTTCCGGCATGGTCGCCAATTTCTGCAAACTGTCCTGGCGCTGGATTACCGACAGGTTAGTTACCAGGTCGGTGAGGGTCTGTGTTCGTTTGAAAAGTTCCTTATACCCGGGATAATCTTTCGGCAGGAATTGCATGGTGCTGTCGTAATAAGCCTGGGAGGTGGCATAATTGCGACCAGAGAAGAAAATGTCAGCGAGTTCCAGTGAAGAGATGGCTTTCTGGTAATTGTTTGTTTTGCTGGTGCTTACAGATTTTTTATAAAAATCAATTGCATTTACCGAATCGGAATCTTTCAGTGCAATGTGGGCAAGAGCGTAGTAAATCTGATCCTTGTAGTTTTCATTTTTATCATCTTTGAGCATTTTTGTCAGTTTCTTGATAATGAACTCCCGGTTCCCGCTTTTCGCATCATAACACTGTGCCAGGTTGATCTTGGCATTAAATTCCATGTCGTATGATTTGGCATGCTTAATCACATAGGCAAATCTGCGCGTAGCCTCGTCAAGTTCTCCGTTCAGCTGATATATCTGGCCTAATATGAATTCGGTTCTTGTTCTCATTGCCGAGGACGGATTCAGTTCCAATACCCGGTTGAGATAGGGCAAAGCCCCTTCATAGTTTTTTTGCATGATGAAAAACTGCCCATAAACCAGGTTCAGCTCTGTTTCATATTTTTGAGGTGCATCGCCCTTGTTGATTTTACTTTGAAGCATGTCAAGCATCGGCTCTGCCCGTTTAAAATCGCCAATTTGGATGTTTGCCTTCGCCTGCCAAAGCATCGCATCGTATTTGATATCATTTTCGTTGTAAGTTTTGATAACAAATTCAAAAGTGCGGCGGGCCATCGGATAATCCTGCTTGTAAAAATAACATTGTCCGATCAGCAGGTAACAATCATCAATCCACCGGTTATATTCTTTTCGGGAAAAAGTCATTGAATGCTTGTTAATGGCCTTGGAGGCTTTTTTTACCGCAATGTCGGCATATTGGGATATTTTGGTGGCACTTGCTTTGTCGCCATAATTGAATACCGGCAGCACTACCGCATAGTTGTCTTTCAGGGCTGCGTGATGTTCTTTCAGCCCCTGGCGCATGTTGTCCATGCCATTCCAGTAAACATTGTAATGTGCTGTGATATTATGGTATGTTCTCCGGACAAATGTATTTTTCTTTGTGGAACAGGCACTAAACATGATAGATCCTGATAAAATCAGGAACCATGCGGCGAGGGAATATTTCTTCGTCGATCTCAAAACACCAGATACATTTAAATAACATAAACTATAATTCTACAAAAATATTTTAATTTTTTGAATTATCCGGAAAGTAATCCCTGAAAAACCCTGTAGCGGTCGAAAAGTTGTGTGATCGTATAATTTTCCGATATTTGCACCGTTTTCAGGATCAGTTTGTGATACATGGCTTTGGAGAGATCAGATAGGAAGAAAGAAAAATGGACTGAAAAATGGCGAAATAAGTACCGCCTTGTTTTCATGACTGATGATACCCTGGAAGAACGGTTTACTTTCAGGCTTTCGCGCATGAACGTTTTTATTGCGCTGGGGACTCTCGCCATCGTCCTGATTTTTCTTACCAGTTTTCTGATCGCATTCACCCCTTTACGTGAATACATTCCCGGTTATACCAATGTCGGACTGACCAAAAGGTTGTATAAACTTCAGCTGAAAACAGATTCAATTGAGCGGGTACTGATCGCAAAGGATCGGTTTTTAACGAACATAAGAGACGTTATCAATGGGAAAAATCTGACTGAAGACAAGCCTTTGATCGGAGATTCCCTGAAACGTTACGGGAATATTAAAATGAAACGATCATCAGAGGATTCACTGTTGCGGCTGGAGGTTGAAAATCAAAATAAATACAATTTGTATAAAATAGAAACAATTGACGGAACCAGTCAGAAGAAATCTTCTGTCGGGGGAGTCCTGTTTTTTACACCGTTGAAGGGAATTATTACCAACTTGTTCAATCCGGTTCAAAAACATTACGGGGTCGATATTGTTTCAAAACAAAACGAAGCAGTCAAGGTGGTGCTAGACGGCACGGTGATATTAAGCAACTGGACATTGGAAACCGGTTATGTGATAGCGGTTCAGCATTCTCGTAATGTTGTTTCACTTTACAAGCATAACTCGGCCATCATGAAAAAGGTAGGCGATTATGTGAGAGCAGGTGAACCGATTGCCATAGTAGGTGAAACCGGTGAACTGGCGACAGGCCCCCACCTTCATTTCGAACTATGGAGCGATGGCAATCCGGTAGATCCGAAAGAGTACATTACCTTTTAATTTTTACCCGGGACAGTTGAAAAAAAAACTTGCTATATTAGGATCCACAGGCAGTATCGGGACTCAAACCCTCGGGATCGTGCGCAACCATCCCAATATGTTCGGGGTAGAGGTGCTCACAGCCCATGGAAACTGTGATTTGCTTATTGATCAGGCGATTGAGTTCCAGCCAAACGCGGTTGTGATTGGAAATGAAAATTGCTATGCCAAAGTTTCCCAGGCCTTAAAAAATTACCCTGTAAAGGTTTTTGCCGGCCAGGATTCCATCGCTCAGATAGTGGAGATGGATGAAATTGACATGGTTGTCACCGCACTGGTGGGATATGCCGGGCTGAAACCCACGCTCAATGCAATCAATGCCGGTAAAAATATTGCACTGGCCAATAAGGAAACCCTTGTCATTGCCGGCGATCTCGTTATGGAAGCTGCCCGAAAGAAGAATGTCATGATCCTTCCGGTCGACTCCGAACATTCTGCCATTTTTCAATGTCTCGCAGGAGAAAAGCAGGGAAGTGTGGAGAAAGTTTATTTAACTGCTTCAGGAGGCCCCTTCTTTGGAAAAACACTGGATCAAATGGTCGGAATAACCAAAGAGGCTGCCCTGATTCACCCCAACTGGAAGATGGGGCATAAAATCACCATCGATTCTGCCTCCATGATGAATAAGGGATTGGAAGTGATCGAAGCGCGATGGCTTTTCAATCTGTTGCCGGAGCAAATAGATGTGATAATCCATCCGCAATCGGTGATTCATTCCATGGTACAGTTTACCGATGGTTCCATAAAAGCGCAAATGGGCTTACCCGACATGAAACTGCCTATCCTTTACGCACTCACCTATCCGAACCGTATAAATTCCGGACTGCCGCGATTTAATTTTGCAGATTACCCGCAGCTTACATTTAGCTTGCCGGATACAACCCTGTTCAGGAATTTATCATTGGCCTATGAGGCACTTCGCCAGGGTGGAAATCTTCCCTGTATCCTGAATTCGGCCAATGAAAGTGCAGTAAGCGCATTTCTCAGCGACCGGATCAGCTTTCTCGGCATGCCGGAGGTAATCGAACATTGCATGAAAACCGTTTCCTTTGTCGGAATTCCAACTTATGAAGATTATGTATGTTCACACAAGGAAACGATGGCCAAAGCCAACGAAATGATTGAAAAATTAAAAAAGTAGTAATTTATTAATTGAGGAATATTTCATGGAAATCGTAATAAAAGTTGTTCAGTTATTGCTCAGTTTGTCAATTCTTGTGATATTTCACGAGTTTGGACATTTTATTGCAGCTCGTATTTTTAAAATCAGGGTGGAAAAATTCTATCTTTTTTTTGATCCGTGGTTTTCACTCTTTAAGTTTAAAAAGGGCGATACGGAGTATGGTGTAGGCTGGATCCCACTGGGGGGATATGTGAAAATATCGGGAATGATCGATGAGTCGATGGATAAGGAACAGATGAAACAGCCTCCCCAGCCATGGGAACTCCGTTCCAAACCGGCATGGCAGCGCTTGATTGTTATGTTGGGAGGGGTTACTGTCAATATTCTGCTGGCCATTGCCATATATATAGTTATGCTTGCAGCATGGGGAGAACAATATCTCCCGGCATCGGAAGTGAAATATGGAATATCAGTTGATTCGCTGGGAACACAAATGGGCCTTCGCAATGGAGACTTTATTGTTTCAGTAGACAACAAGGTGGTTGAAGATTTTGCCGCCATACCAAAAACAATTATCCTTGAAGAAGCAAAGTCAGTTCAGGTAAAGCGTGACACCCAGACAATCAGCCTGCAGATTCCGGAAGGGTTTATCAGCCGGTTGATCAAACAAAAATCACCCGATTTTATTGCTGTCCGGTTTCCGTTTGAAGCAGGAAAATTCACGGTCGGGTCGCCTGCAGAAGCTGCCGGAATGAAAGTCGATGATAAGATTATTGGTTTAAATGATTCTATCCTGCTTTATTTTGACCAGTTCCGGGCGGTGGTGCAGCAGTATAAAAATAAAAATGTTCAGGTGATGGTTCTTCGGGGCATGGATACTGTCCGCTTATCTGTGGCTGTTCCTGAGGCTGGCCTTATCGGGGTGTATCCAAAAGGACCGGCCAATTATTTTACTTTCAAGGAAAAGAGTTATAATGTAGTGACAGCCATTCCTGCAGGAATTGAAAAAACGTTTGACCAGGCAGGGAATTACATCAAGTCCATCAAGCTCCTTTTCTCACAGGAAAAGGCATATGAATCGGTTGGCGGCTTTATCACCATTGGCAATATTTTCCCTTCAACCTGGGACTGGGGCGCATTCTGGTCTCTTACAGCATTTCTTTCGATCATGCTGGCGATCCTGAATGTATTGCCTATTCCGGCCCTGGATGGCGGTCATGTGATGTTTTTGCTGTATGAGATCATCTTCCGCCGAAAACCGAGTGATAAATTCATGGAATACGCCCAGATCGTCGGTATGGTTATCCTGTTTGGCCTCTTAATATTTGCAAACGGGCAGGATATCATGAAACTGTTCAGGTAACTTTACCCGCTTACCTGTACACCTGTCCACCTGTCCACCTGGTTACTCTTTTACTCCGCAACCTTCTCCTTCAGCGACCTGAACCCCTCGCCCAATATTTCAGTGGCATCTGTTACCGTGAGGAATGCTTTAGGATCGATGCCGTGGATATATTCTTCCAAAATGGCCAGTTCACGACGGCTTACAACGGTAAAAATAATCCGTTTTTCTGCATTATTGTACATTCCGTTGCCATTAATATAAGTTCCGCCTCTGTCGAGATCGTTGATGATTTTATCGCGGATCTCCTCATGCTTGTCGGAAATGATGAACAGGCTTTTGTCGTAACTCACCCCTTCAAGCACTACATCGATCACTTTCCCGGTAATATAAATAACGATCCATGAATACAATGGGATTTTCCAGTCGCGGAAAACGGCCAGCCCGACCAGCACAATGGCTGAATCAACATAGATCATGAGTATTCCTAACGGAAGCCGGGTGTATTTTGCAATGATCATGGCGATAATATCACTTCCGCCTGACGTTGCTTTTGCTTTAAAGATCAAACCGAGTCCAAGTCCGGCCAGAACTCCGCCAAAAATCGATGATAACAGTGCATCTCCGTTTACCAATGGCTCAAACCCCCAGAAATAGGTCAGTACATCCGTAAATAAGGCAGTGAGGGAAAACCCGACAACCGTCTTTATACCGAATCGAGGCCCCAGAAATTTAATTCCCAGCAGTGTCAAAGGGATGTCAAAACACAACGCCACCAATCCTACAGGTGTTCCCAAAAGGTAGTGCATTACGATCGAAATCCCATATACCCCGCCCGGAACAATCTTATAGGGTGTAATAAATAAAACGAAACTGAGGGCAAGGATAAATGCCCCGATAATTATAAGGCTGTAAGACAAAAACCACTTGCGTGAAAACGGTTTTTCTTTGATCAGAAATATCGACATGGTGTTTTACTTTAAAGTTTACAGATATTCTCATGCAAAGATATTTGATTGTTACACAATGCAAGCGTAGAATATTCGTTACTGAATGTAACATTTCAATCAGCACAAAGTATAACAAATCCTGGTAGTTCAAATTCGGAAATCTGTAGATTTGACAGAGTTTAAATTGGCGCGCAGATGGTGGTGGTAACAAAAAAAACTGTACTTTTATCCCGTTTTTTAACAGAACCTGACAACCTTTTAATCAAATTGAATAAATCTATTTGTCTCAATAAACTAGGGCATAGAGTTTTATGCCTCCTTTTTATTTTTGGCTTGCTGCCAGGTACAGTCATTTTTGCCCAGCAACCAACACTCATCACGCATTATATGTTTACCAACATGGCAACAAATCCTGCTTTTGCAGGAGGCAGCGGTGGAATAAATGTTACCGGACTTGTTCGTCAGCAGTGGATGGGCTGGAAGGATTCTGACGGAGCCAAGTCTGCACCGCAAACTTTTTTACTTACTGTGGATTCTCCTATCAGAAAAATCCATGGGGGCCTTGGAGGTTCCATTTCTCAGGATCAGATAGGTGCGTTTAAGAATATTGTGATGAAACTGGGATATGCCTACAGAATGGAAGCAGGATCAGGCGACCTGTCATTCGGTTTGCAGGGAAGTTTACTGAATATCAGCTACGATGCGTCAAAATTTAACCCGATTGATGACAATGACCCTGTTCTTGGTTCACTGGAAGGAAAAAAGAACGATATGTCTTTCGATGTTGGTTTAGGTGTGTTTTACCGTGTCCCTGACAAATATTACCTGGGTTTGTCAGCAGAAAATATTTTGCAAACAGTCGGAAAGAAGACCGGTTATCAACTCCGGCGGACCTATTATTTAAATGGCGGGTACCAATGGACGATTCCGAATCATCCTGCATTTGAACTCCTTCCTTCGGCCCAGTTCATGTTCGATGGAGCGGTATTTCAATTAAATGCAAGCGCATTGCTGCAGTATAACAATAAGTTTTACGGAGGTCTTGGATATCGCCTTCAGGATGCGGTTTCAGTGCTGGCGGGGATTGTCTTTAAAGGAATTCGCGTCGGGGTTGCCTACGACATAAGTACCTCTGCCATGACCAAATACAACAGTGGCGGATTGGAAATCATGGTGAACTATTGTTTTAAAATAGACACAGATAAATTCCGGAAAAGTTACAGGAATACACGTTTCTTATAAAGAAAAAAGACTAAATTTGCCGTTTTGTATTGAAAAACCGGTTTTTAACATAATAAACCTCAATACGTAGCGTTATTTTTCATCTAATAATCAGCCAGCAAATGAAAAAACTGCTCATTTATTCCGCACTGCTCATCTTTTTAGTAAGCTGCGGTAACTCAGGAAATGGTGAGCTTACGGGAGTAAAAGACCGAAAGCGATATTATTCACCAGATCCGTTTGGCATGGTCTACGTTCCCATGGGATCCTATACCATGGGCGTAAGTGATGAAGATATGCCCTATGCCCAACTGAACAACCCTAAAACGGTGACCGTATCGGCATTTTACATGGACCAGACAGAAATTACGAACAACGAATACCGTCAGTTCGTATATTGGGTCAGGGACTCCATCGCACGCCGGATACTCGGAGAAACGAAGCCTGAACTTTATTTTATTTCGGAAAATAAAAAAACAGGTGAACAGTTTGACCCGCCATACCTGAACTGGGAAAGCAAACTGGAGTGGAATTCTGAACAGCAGGATGTGCGTGATGCCCTGGCACAAATGTATCTCCCTGATAACGAACGTTATTTCAGAAGAAAAGAGATAGATACACGGAAACTCTATTTTGAATATTACTTCGTTGACCTTAAAGCCGCTTCCCGTAAAGATTATGGCGCTACTCCCGATCCCAAGGAGGCCAGTCTGGCCAATCGTCCCCAGGGATTAAAGGACCGTTCTGTTTATGTACGCAAAGAGGTGATCAATGTCTATCCGGATACCCTTTGCTGGATTCATGATTATGCCTACTCTTTCAATGATCCGAGTACCGAAAAATATTTCTGGCATCCGGCATACGACAATTACCCTGTTGTTGGTATTAACTGGAGGCAGGCCAATGCCTTCTGTATCTGGCGCACCCAGCTTAAAAACAGTTTCCTGAATGGTAAAAAGGGAGAAACTTTCATCAGTGATTTCCGTTTGCCGACCGAAGGCGAGTGGGAATGGGCTGCACGTGGAGGTTATGATGGAAACCCGTATCCCTGGGGAGGTCCGTATACACGCAATGATAAAGGGTGTTTCCTTGCGAATTTTAAACCGATGCGGGGGGACTATATTGCTGACGGAGGTGCAACCACTGTCATCGTAGCACATTATCCCGCAAATGACTACGGGCTGTATGATATGGCTGGTAACGTGGCTGAATGGACTGTGACAGCATTTCACCCCTCTTCCTATAATTTCTCCTGGGATTTAAATCCTGATTATAAGTACAATGCAAAGGATTCTGATCCTCCTGCCCTGAAAAGAAAGGTGACCCGTGGCGGTTCATGGAAAGATGTCGCCTATTTTCTGAGGGTTTCCACCCGTTCATATGAATACCAGGATACTTCCAAATGTTATATCGGCTTCAGGTGTGTACAGAATTTCCTCGGTCGCCAGCGTGATGATAATCCCGCCAGGGCTTCCAAAGTTTACAGATAATAAATTTTCCTTAACCACTTCATTATTACTTAATCAAATTAAACTATGGCTTTACTCGATCTTGTAAAAACAAAGGGCTATAAGAATTTCATGTCCAAGTTGTATGGCTGGGGCGCCGCTGTCGTTATCATTGGTGCATTGTTTAAAATCAACCATTACACCGGTGCAGACACAATGTTGATCATCGGTTTGGGCACGGAATCCCTCATCTTCTTTTTCTCTGCTTTTGAACCACCCCATGTTGAACCTGACTGGAGCCTCGTTTACCCGCAATTGGCCGGGATTTACCATGCTGATGAAGTTGACGCAGGAAAAGCATTCAACACAAAAGATACGGTTAGCCAGGAATTGGATAAAATGCTTGAGAAGGCAAAGATAGGCCCCGAACTAATCGCCAGCCTGGGCACCGGTATGACAAACCTGGCTGAAACCACCTCCAAATTGTCCAACGTGGCTGATGCATCCCTGGCCAATGACAAATATGTGAGTACGATGAAAAGTGCCACTGAATCTGCCTCTGTGTTAAATGAGTCATATCGTAAAACCTCCCAGTCGCTTGACCAGAATGTGGTGGCTTCCACTGAGCAGTTAACGCATATCAAATCTACTGCCAAAAGTGCGGCAACCCTTTCTACCATGTTTGCTGAGGTAAGTGAGTCTCTTAGAGAAGATGTGAATGCAAGTAA
>CAZVNF010000073.1:0-4088 GCA_964628215.1 uncultured Draconibacterium sp. | reverse complement strand
TACAAACAAGTTCAATACTGTCATGAATAAGTTCTCTGTCAACCTGAGTGAATCCATGGCCAATACCGAAAAGTTCAAAACTGAAGTAGACAACCTGACCAGGAATATTGCAGCCCTGAACAAGGTCTACGGAAATATGCTTTCGGCAATGAGTGTCGGCGGAAAATAAATTTTGATTCACTTGTTCAACGTAATATATAACTAGATGGCCGGATATAAAGAGACACCGAGGCAAAAGATGATCGGGATGATGTATCTCGTACTTACTGCATTGCTCGCGCTTAACGTCTCGAAAGAGATCATGGATGCATTTCTGGTAGTGAATGAAAGTATGGAAAACACTACCGGCAACTTCGCAAAAAAACTTGATAATACTTATGCTAAATTTAAAATCCAAAACCAGCTGAATCCCGAAAAGGTGGGTCCTTACTGGAATAAAGCCCAACAAGTCCAGGAGTTGTCTGAGAAAATGGTCAAGTATATTGACAGCATCAAATACGTGGTAATTATGCGCGCTGAAGGGCTTAAGTCTTTTGACAGTGCAAAAACCTTTAATTTACGGAAAATTAAGCGGAAAGATGATTATAATACCCCGACCCGTTTCTTTATCGGCAGTTCTGAAGATGGCTCTGCAGGCGAAGCAAAAATTCTCAGGCAGAAAATTGAAACTTACAAGAAGGAACTGCTTGCCCTGGTAGATGAAAAATACAGGGGAACCATTAAGATCGGTCTGGATACAAAAGCTACCTATTACACCGCTGACGGAAGAAAGCAAAACTGGGAAATGCACAATTTTTACCGTACCATCATAGCGGCAACGGTGACAATTCTTAATGAAATAAAAGCAGAAGTTTATAATGCCGAGTTCGATGTGGTGAGTAACATTTTTTCTGAAGTCAGCGCGGAGGATTATAAATTTGATGTGATCAAAGCCAAAGTCATTCCTGAAACCCGGTTTGTATTTGCCGGTGAAACCTATAATGCCGAGATCATTGTGGCTGCATACGAAACGAAAGGCAAGCCAATTGTTAAATGGATTGCCGGGGCCGATACGATTACAGCTGCAAATGAGGGAAACGCTACTTCGATTGAAGGTACAGACGGTATCGTGAAATTAAGCATTGGTGCCGGACGTGAAGGATTGCAGCGGTTTGCCGGGTTTATGCAGGTGCTTGATCCCAATGGCCAGCCCAAGAAGTATTACTTCTCGGAAGAATATGTGGTTGCACGGCGGTCGGTTTCAATTTCCCCGACCCAGATGCTCGTGTTTTACAAAGGAGTACCCAATCCGTTAAAAGTGGTTGTTCCCGGAGGTGGTTCGGATACCAAGGTTGAAATATCTTTTGGAACTGTAACCAAAACTGATTCAAACTATGTGGTTAACATCCCCGCTTCTTTAACCGGCGGCCCTTTAAAAGCGGTGGTTACGGTTAGCGCCCAATACGGGGATAAACGAGTTACCCTTGGATCAGAGTCATTCAGGTTGAAATCAATTCCTGAACCTGATTTGAGTATTGCCAATGTGAAAACCGTGAATGTTAACAGAAATGTGCTGATCGGAAATCCAACTATTTATGCTTTGCGGCCACCGGGATTTGACCTTCCGGCTACGTTTACCGTTCAATCCTATACTTTTGTAACTACCAATTCCGAAGGACAGTCTATTGTTCTGAATGGCCAGGGTCGTGTATTGACCGATGCGATGGTCAGCCAGATTAAAAAGGCCAGACGCGATCAGGTTATCCTTATTTACGATGTTAAGGTACAGGCCCCGGATGGCGTACGAAAATTGGAGAAGTCTATCACTTATAGAATTAGTTAATTGGTTCTGTCAAAATTATTTTAAAAAGCAAATTATGAAAAAGTTCCTTTTTTTAATATTTCCGGTACTGCTGGGTACACTTTTTCCGGTAAATAATTTTGCTCAGGTACTTGATACACAGCCAAGAGACGGTGTATATGACAAAATTACACTTACTAAAGTAGAACCGATACCTTATCCCTATCTGCGGGAAGCTGATATTATCTGGACGAAAAGAATCTGGAGAGTGGTTGACCTGCGGGAAAAAATGAACCAGCCCTTTTATTTTCCGGAGCAGCCTCAGAACGGATGGAGGTCGTTTGCACAAATCCTGTGGGATGGTTTGAAAGAAGGTACCATTACAGCCTACAATGCTGCAGAAGATGATCAGTTTACTGTTCCGTTAACCTTTAAAGAGGTTCAGGATAAGGTGGAAAAACTGGACAGCAATCTTGTTCCCGACCCTGACAATGAAGACAGAATGATCTATCAGAAGGTAAATCAAACGTTTGCATCTGCAGATATCAAGAAGTTTTTAATCAAGGAAGACTATTATTTTGACAGGCAGAGGTCTGTTTTTGAAGTGAGAATACTTGGTATATGCCCGGTGACTAAAAACATGATCAAAGGTGAAGACTTTGGTGACAAGTATTTATTCTGGGTTTATTTCCCGGAATGCAGAAGGCTTCTGGCTCAAAACGAGATGTTTAACCTTAAAAATGGAGCTGCCGGCCGTTTGACCTACGATGATGTTTTTATGAAACGCATGTTTTCCAGCTATATTTATAAAGAAGAAAATGTGTATAACCGTTCTATACCTGAATATTCAACAGGAACTGATGCATTGCTTGAAGCAGAAAAAGCAAAAAGCACCCTGTTCGAATTTGAATCAAATCTCTGGGAATATTAAAATGTCTATTTGATCCGGCAGAACTAATTCAGGATGAATTTCAAAGGCTGTCTCATTTATTGAGACAGCCTTTTTCGATTAATGCAATTTGTATGGCAACTTCATTTCTGGAAACCCCTATTGAATATAGCAAAGGTGTTGGTCCCGCCAGGGCTGAACTGTTGAGAAAAGAGTTGGGAATCCACACTTTTGGTGATTTGCTCACCTTTTTCCCTTTTCGGTATGTTGACCGGAGTAAATTTGTGCAAATTGCTGATATCAAAGATGATGGTTCTTATATACAGCTAAAAGCCAGGATAATTCAAATCCAAACTGCCGGAGGTCCTCACCGGCAGCGTTTGGTTGTCACAGCAAGCGATTCAAGCGGAGAAATTGACCTTGTATGGTTCCAGGGTGTTAAATGGGTGCTGGAGATGCTTACGCCCCGGCAGGAATATGTCATATTCGGGAAGCCGGTTGTTTTTAACGGCCGGTGGAGTATTTCGCATCCTGATCTTGAAATTCCTACAACCCGTGATTTGCCTTTAAGCGAAGTGATCAGGCCGATTTATAATTCTACTGAAAAATTGAAGTCCAGGGGGTTGGATTTCAAGGGTATCGGGAGACTTGTTAAGACCATATTGTTAAATGATAAATTTAACATGACTGAGAGTCTTCCTCCTGAAATTGTTCAGAGACTCAGATTGATCAACCGGGAGGAGGCATTTATCAACATACATTTTCCACAAAGTGCCGAATTGCTGAAAAAGGCACAGACCAGGCTGAAATTTGAAGAGCTGTTTTTTATCCAGCTCAGGCTGGCAAAACAACGATACGGGAGGCTGATGAAGCATGAGGGACACCGGTTCCTTAAGGTTGGTGACTATGTAAATCAGTTTTATCATCATCACCTGACATTTGAACTTACAGGTGCTCAAAAACGTGTTATTAAGGAAATCAGGGCGGATCTTGGTTCCGGAACCCAGATGAACCGCCTGCTCCAGGGGGATGTGGGCAGCGGAAAAACCCTGGTAGCACTTATGACGATGCTCATTGCACTTGACAATCAATTCCAGAGCTGCCTGATGGCTCCGACCGAAATTCTTGCACGACAACATTTTAATACCATTACCAGGATGCTTACCGGTTTAAATGTGGTTGTTAAGTTACTTACCGGGTCAACAAAATCAGCTGAAAGGCGAGAAATACAAAATGGGTTGCAGAGCGGCACTGTACACTTGTTAATAGGGACCCATGCATTGATTGAGGAAAACGTTAAATTCGGTTATCTCGGCCTTGTGGTAATTGATGAACAGCATCGGTTTGGAGTGGCTCAAAGGGCAAAATTATGGGAGAAAAATGTAGTGACCCCGCACATTCTGGTCATGACGGCAACTC
>CAZVNF010000072.1:0-18143 GCA_964628215.1 uncultured Draconibacterium sp. | reverse complement strand
GGGAGAAAGCAGGGAGAGAGCTGGGAGAAATATAAAAAAAAACGGGCTGACCCAAGGCCAGCCCGTTTCAGGGTAAAAGACAACCCGAAGGCCGTCTTTAGTGAATTAGTGAGTCACAGTGATTTTCACGGAACGGATACCTTCGGTGGTCGAAACCTTTACAAAGTAAACTCCGGATTTGAATGCCGAAACATTGAGTTTTGCAGTTTTAGCATCTACATTTTTGCTTGAGTAAACTGCCTGGCCTACAAAGTTCATGACATCAACACTGGTGATGGTATAATCACTCTTGATGTTAACAAGTTCCGTTGCAGGGTTGGGGTAAACCATGATCTGACCACCGGTCAGTTCATTCATACCAACTGCAGGGAAAGTAACAGTGATCGTATCTGACGATGATTCGCAAAGCGGATCATTGTTCACGGAGTTCTTATACAAGGAAGTTACATAGTATTTGAATGTACCATCTTCCAGTGTTGAAGGATATGTATCAACATAGGTATTGCCTGAAAGTGGGCTGGCATTCAGTTTGGAATAAGGAGCAACTCCGGTTTCTGCTGTACGGTAAACGTTATAACCGTTGAGAGCACTGCTGTCGGCAGCATCCGTTTCAACACCCATCACACCATAATAATGTGTATCCACATTACGGATAGTTTTGGTAAGGTTGTTAGCCGGGATTCCGGTTCCGGGAGCTACCTGTGCACCAGGTACAAGGGTAACGGCTTTTTTATCAGCACCCACTAAAGCCTGGGCCTGGATAATAAAGCAACCAGTTCCGATTCCAAGGCCGAAAGTGCTCAGTTTTGCCCAAACACCTGCTGCATCGCGGTACCAACCCAGATCCTGGGCAGCATACGGACCGTCGTTATCCCAACCAAGGTAATTGGTTGCAGTCGGATTGTTGTCAAATTTCACCATGGCATAGAACGGGCCGGCGAAAGGAATATCAGGAGCTGTTACAATTACCCAGTCATCACTTGGCATCTGGAAGTTTGCACTTGAACCAAGGAGAACGTGAGCAGCACTGTAAACATCCACTTTCATGGTGAACGGAGCTCCGGTCGGGTTGGCCATCCAGTAGATTTTGAATTGCTTCAAAACACCATCATAGGCATTGGAGATCGGGAATTCAGTTCCCAGCCATGCAACTTCGCCGTTGTCGGTAACACCTGATTCAGCTGTACCATCGTCGAATACAAAGTTCATGATAGTTCCACTGCTGCCTGAACCGCAACTTGGAGCAGTCCAGGTAAGGGTGGTGGTGAATTGAGACTGAACAGCACTCAATGCTGTAGGAGCTTTGCAGATACCATAGGCATGGATATTGTCAACATACCAGTGGAGCATATCGGCTGAGTTCACACCGTTGGCAACAAAGCGGATACGGAATGATTTTCCTTTCACCACGCTGATGTCGATGTGCTTGGAGATCCAGTCGGTTGAACCGTTGTTGGTAAGTTCAAGTTTCTGGTGCCATGAGCCGTTGTAGAAGAGGTCAACAGTAAGTTTTTCCTTACCGGTGTTGTTGCGGTCGATCAGTTTTACATCGAAATCCATCCAGATCGCAGCACAGGTCCATGGTGATGCATCAATTACTTCACTGGTCAATGCCTGTGAGTAGTTGGCTACTGCAGGCTGCCAGGTAAAGTCGGCGCAGGGAGCAGAATTACCGATACCGGTATTCATGGACCAATGTCCTGTGGGTGCCCAGTTCTGGAATAAAAATGATCCGGCTGTCCATGGTTCGTAGAATGGCAGAGGAGTACCGCAATTCAGGGTAACGGTTTTTTCACCGGCGGTGTTGGAGAGTGATTCGCCAAACTGTCCGGGGAATCCGTAGGTTGTGAGGTCATATTTGGCCTTCACATCATATTTATAAGTACCCGGATCGAGGTTGTAATCATAGTAGGTAATAGAATCCTGGTGAGGATTGTAATGGATGAAAGATCCGCCACGATAGATGTTGTAACCAATCAGTCCGTCGGGGGTTCCTCCACCGCCACCAGCTGTGGTAACAGGAAGTGAAGCGCCACCGATCTGGTCGGCTGTAGAACTCATAACTGTAGAAGCACCGGTAGTTACGTTCACCGACCTGATCTGGCCCTGGCCTGCTGTATTGTTATACGCTGCCATGGTTACCGTGTTAACGGCCTGGTCAAAGAACATGCACTGACCATAGTTGGCATCGAATCCAAGAGATCCGACAACTGTGGCAAGGCCCGTTGTTTTATTGATAGAGAAGAAGTTATCATTCACAAGGTCATAACCCCAGAGGTTGCCGAGATTATCTCCGGCTGCACTGATCATACCATCAGAATTAACTGTAAGGCCAACCAATGTAGCACTGGGAACTGCAGGATTGATTTTCCACAGTTTATCGTTTGTAAGGTTCACTGCATCAGAAGAAACACCATAGAGGTCACCGTTGCTGCCGTCCACTGCGAGGTCGAGCATCTGGTCGGTTAAACCGTTGCCCATGCTGCCGAGATCGGTGAAAGCACCGGTAGCTCTGATAACTTTGTAAAGGTGGTCGCTTCCATCTCTTACAGCATATGCAAAATCGGTAGTATTGCCCGGGAACTCCATATCATGCCAGAAATCTGACGTATTCGGGAGACCGGCAACATTCACAGCACCAGCCACATTGTTCACATCAAAATTGATGGTGAACTTGGATGACATATTGATACCGAATGCATTGGATCCGAGAGGCTGATCGGTTGGCATAGAAGAAACTGCACTGGCAGTACCTTTGGGTGCACGACCGATAAATGAAGGTGAATGGTTCACTGTTCCTGTGAAAGCAGGTGCATCTGCAGGGCTGTCGCCGAAGGTAACCGGCTTTTTCCAGGTTAAGTATGCATTGCATTCAACTCCTTCGGCGGTAAGATCGCGTGCAGGATAGAGATAATGAGCAGTAAAGTTTACGCAGATCTGGGGGCTGTAACCACTACCATAAACGGCTTTAACGCAAGCCTGGTAATTCTGGCCATAAACCACCTGGTTCGGCGGAATGTTATAGGTTGTATCCGGTGTGAAAGCACTCAGTACATTGTTCAGGTAGAAGTTGTACCCGATCACGCAAGGATTCGGTCCGCTGGTACCATCGGTACTGTAGATCTTCACATTGTCAATATCCCACCAGTTGAGATCGTTGCTGTCGCCACCATTGGCATGGAAGCGGATCTTGAAGGCCGGGTTATGGGTTTGTGAAGTAATATCAAGGGTTTCAGAAGTGTATGGGAAACTGCCTCCGGCATTGGAGTAGGTTTTCAATACAGACCACGTGGTTCCGTTCCAAAGTTCAACGGCCATGGTGTTAACAGTCGTTGTTCCATAGTTATCCAGTAAAATGTCATATTTCAGTTTCATCTGCGGGGCATGAACACCTGCAAATGATTTACTGGTCAGATACTGGTCATAGCCAACAACAACAGGAGAGTAATAGAACTCGGCACAAGGTGCGGGGTTTCCTCTTGTTGTTCTCAGCAGCCAGTTGGCTCCTGATACGACCCATGCATTGGCTGTGAGGTTGGTAAAAGGCTCATCAAGCTGATATACCATGGCTCTCGGAGGACTCCAAGATGCATGTAAACTCTGATCGTTAACAACCAGGTTGGTTGCCGGTGCGGCATCCTGCAGCAACATTACGTTGAAGCTGGCATCACCTGTAATAACGATATTCTGGGTATACACAGGATAAGTAAAACGAATGACAGACATCTGGTAATTGCCTTTCCACACACCGGTGAAATGCACACAACCAGCAGTATCAGTTGTTTTAGTATAATTGGTGTCAGGATAATCGGTGTTGGTCAGTTTTACCAGGGTACCAGCTTTGGGGTTGGCAGCACAAGTCAAAGAGACACAAACATTGATGTTGGCAATCCAGCCTTTTCCAATCACGTTCGAGAACGTTGGAGCAGAAGGACGCTGTCCCGGAGGAGAATAAATTGCTTTCACAGCCCAGAGGTACGGACCGTTTGGCAATGTAGGCCAGCCGTTGTCAACCGTAGTGTTAACGCTGCCTGTCCAGATAGATGTCCAGAGAGTCTGGTTACCTTCCTGGCCTTGTTTCAGTCTCCAAACCTGGTATGACATAGCAAGCGGGCTGTAATCAGCGGTACCTTCGTAACCGGTAACCGTAGCAACCGGTGATTCATAGATAAGTCCCTCAACAGCACCGGCTGTAATGAGTTCCTTGTTGGCTGACTGATTGTCGCTGAGCATCGGGCCACCTGTACCCTGCATGATTGCACGCATCATGAAATTACCTGCGGCAGGAATCCAGGGAGCGCCACCGGTAACAAATTTTGAATAGCTGCGGAGCTGTGTATTGGTTAAGTCAACACCGATACCGGCTGCATGAGGAGGAATGCCACCCTGTTTCATTACCAGGTAGAAATCGCCGGCAGTGATGGTGAGCGGAGTTGCGAAGGTGAAATCAGCCCAGCCAAAACCGGTGGGAGTAACTTCAACACTGTCGATAATGGTTCCCGGTAATCCACCGGCGCCATCAGCTTTCATTGCCATCATTTTGAATTTGGCGAGCGGAAGTGCATTTGCAGGATAATTTGCTGCTGCACCAAGGTTAACTTTACCGCCGAGTAATTTGGCCGGCCATGTGAGCGGGGTGAACTTCAACGCATTGAGGTTGTTGGCAGTTGCCCAGATCGCAAAGTTATCCTGTGTACCATCGTCATAAATCATCTGATATACTCCCTGTGGAACACCCCAGTTAAGGTTCACTGCAGTTGGTGTGGTAGGGTTGTTAAGAACCGCGGTGAAAGGGCCGGGCTGAACAGCTGTAGGTAATAAAGCTGCATCCTGGGTAGCGGTAGTATTCGGAACAAGGGTAACTGATCCTGTAAAGTTATCATAACCGGTTTTTCCGATCACAATAGGCTGAACACCTGAAATGGAGAGCAGCGGAGTAAGATAAGTACCACCGGCAACTGAAAGAGTTGTCACAGCACTTGCGCCAGTACCTACAGTAATGGTTGCACCCACAATCGGAGCACCTGTAGAGGCATCGGTTACCGTACCACCAACTTTGGGGCCCGGAGCCATCAGAATATCAAGATTGGTAACAACACCACTGGTGATGGTAGCTGAACCTGTTCCCGAGATATAACCGGTTGCTGAACAGTTTGCTGTTACAGGACCTGCATTGAGGTTGTAAATAATGTACATTCCATTGGTGCGGGAGGTATCTTTCTTGGTGCCAATTGTAACAATAGCGCCGGCAATGGGAGCCAGTGTATTTACATCCCTAACATATCCCATCAATACACCCGGGGTGACCGGGGGAACGCCGAAAGCGATATTCGGACGGGCAGCAGGAGCATTGTTTGTGGCAACGGTACATTCTGTCTGGTTGTCAGCATAATGACCTGCGGTCATGCCTGCCATGGTTGTGGCGTTTACTGTTGAATAAGAAGTATAGCTTGTATTTGCATAGCAAATTTCAACAATCACATTGGAGGTTCCGTTCCAGGCGAAGGGGGTGGTGAGCGTAATGTGCTGCCAACCGGTTCCGGGAACAGAATAAGGTGTGGTGTAATAGGAAGTGAGACCGTTCACATAACCGGCAGACATGGTGGTGAGTGCGGTGGCACCCAATTTCACGTTGAAGCCATTCATTATCTGGGTAGCGTTGGAGATCACATTAAATCCAACAGAGGAAAGGTTTCCTGCGCTGGCACCGGCGGCTGTTAATTCAGCAGCAGTGAAGAGCATCTGAGTTCTTCCGCCCATCCAGTAGGTTGTGTAAGGATAATTGGAGGAAACGGTTCCTGTGCCGATAGTTACGATAGCAGGAGGAGCGGCAGGGCCGGCGGTAACATGTACCAGGTCCATCGCGCAGTTGTTGCCGTAGGCTGAGGTAAACAGAAAGGCCACATAAAGGGTAGCCTGGTTGTTGGCGCCAGTAGGAAGAACGACATTCTTGGATTTCCAGCCGGCTACAGCATTGTAGCGGTTGAAAGTACCAGCCGTATTCCAGGTAGTACCATTGGTTGACCACTGTACATCAACTTTGTCAGCACTGGTTGCATAGCCCGGATCTTCGTACCAGCTAAAGTCAACCATGATAAAGGATTTGTTGGTGGTAGAGACAGCAGCGGTCCTCTTCAGACGGGTTGAGCCACTGTTGATGTTGTAGGATCCGTACTGGACAAATCTAACACCATCATAGGCAGCTGAAATCGTCGGGTTGGTACTGGTAGTCACGAAGTTCACACCCAAGGTGGTCCCTGTAACCTGCTCCAATGCCCATCCTGCCGGAGGGGTTGTACCTGCACCTGTCTCAAAGCTTTCGGTCACCAGCATTGTCTGCTGTGCAAACCCAAAAGTAACGAAGACAAACATCGAAACTGCAAGCAGCATCAACGTTCTCATCGTTTTGGTAACATTTCTCATAGTTTTGAATTTTAGGTTAATAATTAAATGAATATTGACAATATGTGGGTATCAATATTTCTATTGATATATATAGGGGGGAAAAAATTGCTAATCAGCACTTTAATTATTTTTGAATACGTTCGCAAGGTACAAATAAATTGAGAACAGAACTCTTTTATATAAATATTTATTTAATAACACAGATTTTTACAGTTTTCATCCCGGTTCCAAATCTGACCATAAGCATATATATTCCAGGCGTAAGGTCCTTCAAATACAGGGTCATCGTATTTTTCCCCTCCGGGTGCCATGTTCCTGCAATTCTGCCGGAAGCTTCAAACAGGATGATCTCTCCCAGTTCAAGATTGCTTTTTACAGTTACATGATCAAAAACCGGGTTTGGAAAAACAGAAATCTCAGAAAGATTATGGACATCCAGGCCGGTTATTACGTCCACCATTACGGTATCTGAATTTATAACATTCTCACATTCGCCAAATTGAGTTTGTATAAAATACTGATAACCGCCCGGGGGAAGGTCCTCATCGACCCATACCGTATCTGTAACACTTACTGTATTAATTTTCGAGAATCCTGATCCTCCGTAATCTTTCCGGTAAATATCATACCCGGTCACCGGACGTTGGTGATCATCTGCCCCAATTGAACAGTCATCAATAGCCCAGGGATACCAGAGGCCATTCCCGTCTCCATCAACGGCATGCCAGGCAATATCCACCGTTTCTCCATCGTACATGGAGAGATCCACATGATATGGAGTTATCCATTCGTTGATCCCACCAGGTCCCGGATACGGAGGCAGAGCCGACATATCCAGCAGTACATTCCAGGTGGTTCCCTGGTCGGGCGACACCTTTATATAATAGTGATCCTGATGCAGCGATCCCTGGAAGGCATAACTCCAGAAGGTAAGATCTCCGTTTACATAAATATTCTTTGCAATGAGCCATTCATCCTGGTGGTTGTAATCCCAGCTCAGTCCGGCGGAAAAGCTGCCATTGTGCACACCTTCAGGAGAATTGACTGTAGTATGGGACCAGGTGGCAGAAGCATTTGATGTCACTTTTATCCATTGAGGCGGAGGGAAAAAACTCTCCTCAAATCCTTCATTCAGCAGGTTGCCCCCATAGCAGGCAGGGGGGCTCCAGGTAAGTTTGACATCGTTCCCCAGAGATTCGGCTTCAAGATTTGTTGCCGGGTAACACACCGGGTAGATATTCACATTATCAACATACCAGTTAAGGATTTCAGAAGAGTTCTGTCCGGTTGCCCGGAAACGAACTTTGAATCCTTTCCCACGGGCAGGGCTGATGTCAAGATGGTAATTTGTCCATGGAAGATTGCCGGTATTTTTGACTTCAGCCTTCTTATGCCAGCTGTTGTTATAATAGGCTTCGATGATCATTTTCTCAGTTCCGGTATAATTGCGGTCGTCGAGTTTAAGGTCAAAATCAAGCCAGATAGCAGCGCAATCGAACGGCAGACCATTAAAAGGAGGACTTTCAAGTGAATAGCTGTAGTTTACAACCGGGGGCTGCCATTTGAAATTGGCTGCGGGAGAAGGAATTCCTTCGTTGGGGTCGATTGTCCAGTTTCCCTGTGACGGATTAAACTTCCATTCATTAAAAGCAAAGGCGCCTGAGTTCCACGATTCAAAAAACGGAAGCTGGCGGCCCCAATTGATCGTGATATGCAGTGGTCCGGCCGGCAAACTTTCGCCAAACTGGCCCGGAAAGCCATAGCTGGTAAGGTCGTACTTTGCAGCTATACCATACTGGTAATAACCAGGCTCCAGTCCCGTGTCATAAAACAACAGGGTATCCGGGTTGCTGATCGTTGCAATTAAGCTGTCATTGCGAAAAATGGTATACCCTACCAGTCCGGGAGGCGTGGCAAAGGTACTGTCTGAAGGAGCCAAAGGGCTGTCCCATGCGATGTATGCCACATCTTCAACCGGGTTCCCCCGAAGGTTCAACACAGGATACAGGAAGTGAGAAGTAAAGGTGGTACATGCAAAATCGGAATAACCACTGCCATACAATGCTCTTACACAGGCATTATAGGTTTGTCCGTATTGAACCTGACTACCGGGAATCGGATATGCATTTTTGGTAGTATATCCGCTGATGACATTTCCAAGATAAAAATAATAACCCAGGATACAGTTTGCCTGTTCCTGCGCCGGTTCGGAGGCAACCACCCCGATGTTATCAATATTCCAGTTGTTGATATCAAAGGAATCATCGCCTGACGCACGAAACCTGATCTTAAAATCAAGGTTGGTATAACCGGAAATATCAAGGGTTTCTGATGTCCAGGAAATACTGCCACCCGTATTGGAATAATCTTTCAGGGTATGCCAGGCTGCTCCATCCCATATTTCAACCGCCATCTCGTTTACGGTAGTGGTGCCAAAGTTGTCGAGGTATACGTCGTACTGCAATTTAAGAAGCGTTGAATGTTGCCCCGGAATGATCCTGCTAACGAGTGATTGCGAGTAATTCAACAGTTGCGGCGTTGAAGCGAACATGGCGGAAGGCGCAGGATTACCGGCAACTGTGGAAATTCCCCAGTTCCCTCCTCCATCCCTGGTCCAGGAGTTGGCAGTGAGTGTCGCGCTGCTCCAGTTTTCCTCAAATATTTGTTGCTCAAACCTCGGAACATCCCACCTGGCAAGCAGGCTCATGTCATTGACCACAAGATTTGCCGGAGTCATTTTCACTTGCATGAGAATCACATCCAGTGTGACAGGTGCTGCCACCGGAACAGATTGAATAAGGGTATCATACCCAAATTTTATTATGGTGAGCTGGTATGTTCCCTTCCAAACCCGGGGAAACGATACGACTCCTCCCGAATCAAAAACCGCGTCGTATGCTGAGTCGGGATAGGCCATATTGACCAGGTGCATGGTGGTGCCAATCTTGCTGGCGCTGTCGCAACTTAACTCCAGGTGGATATTTACCGGGGCCGTCCAGCATTTTCCCAGGATGTTTGACATAGTCACCGCCGACCATCGGTTACCGGGATACTGGGATTTCACTCCCCACCGGTAAGGCCCGCAAGGTAAAGAGAACCAGCTGGTATCTATAAGCGAAACGGCAACGGTTGAACCAATCATGGTCCAGGCCGATGGATTTTGTTCTTCGCCCTGGCGGAGGCGGTATACATTATAAACACCTGCCGGTAGAGGTTCATCTGCCAGGGAAACAGGGCCTCCGGGGCCTTCGCATTGGGCCCTGATCATAAAATTGCCTCCAGCCGGAAACCAGGGGCCTCCTCCACTGGCGAACTTTGAATAGCTACGGAACTGGGGTGTGGTTTCATCAATGGCTATTCCTGCCGCATTAGGGGCATTTCCTCCCTGCACCATGGCGATATAAAATGCTCCGTTATTAATGATTACCGCCTCAGGGAGTGAAAACTCCACCCATCCAAGGCTGGCAGGAGTTATATCGAAAGGGCCGGCCAGGCTGTTTCCGGGGCTTCCTCCAGCTCCCGAAGCATCATAGATCCTGATCTGAAACGGAACAAGCGGATTGCTGCCAGCGAGGTAATTTGACATCATTCCGAGATGAACAGCTCCACCCGTAAGCCTGACTGGAAATCCAACCGGAGTAAATTTCACCGCATTGAGGTTCCCCTGGGCTGACCAAATGGTGAAATTATCCTGAATCCCGTCATCATAGAGCAATTCATAGTACCCTGAGGGAGGTTCCCATGACACAGGTACTTCCTGGGAAATTGAATCAAGAAAAACAGAAACACCTGCAGGAGGATTTAGGTTTTCCCACAGCTGAATGTTTAACAGCGAGGTTCCACCCTGCTGAAAAACAACAGGAGAGGAAAGATAATTTTCAAAACCGGATTTCGTGCACGACACCGGGAAGGTTCCTGCCGGATCAACGGGAATCATATACACACCGCCAGCGGCAGACCTGGTGTAAGTGTTGTTTACGAATATTTTTGCCCCTACAACCGGCGAACCACTTGCCCCGTTGGTAACAATGCCCTGGAGAATTGCACCGGATGCCGGGGCCGATTGCGGGTATACACGACCAGGTAACAGAAGAATAAAGAGCAGAATGAGACATTCTGTACATATTCTCCGAATAAATCTGATTTTCCGGTACGGTAAAAATTTCATTCCTGTACTTGAACGTTAAACAGGTTGACAATGTTACAAACTTACATAAAAATTACATTTTTTTCAAGCTTTGGTTTGTTAATAAGAAAAAAATTATAACTTTGCACTCCCAAATTCACGAACATCAATTCATTATAACATGTACGCAATCGTTGAAATAGCCGGTCAGCAGTTCAAGGTGGAACAGAACGACCAGATTTTTGTTCACCGGCTCGAAGGTGACCCCGGAACAAAAATTGAATTCAGCCAGGTATTGTTGTTAGATAACGACGGTAAAATCAGTATTGGCAAGCCTTTGGTTGAGGGCAGCAGCATCAGTGGCACGATCGTGGAGCATGTTCGTGGCGACAAAGTGGTTATCTTTAAGAAGAAACGCCGCAAGGGATATGAAAAGGAATCGGGGCATCGCCAGGATTTCAGTAAAGTACTGATTGAAAATATTAATTTATAATAATTTAAGGTCTTATGGCACACAAAAAAGGGGCCGGAAGTTCAAGTAACGGCCGCGAATCGCACAGCAAACGTTTAGGCGTTAAAATTTATGGTGGTCAGTATGCAAAACCTGGCTCGATCATCCTCAGGCAGCGCGGAACAGTGCATAACCCCGGTCTCAATGTCGGCATTGGCAAAGATCATACGCTTTTTGCACTGGTTGAAGGCATTGTTGAATTCAGGAAAAAACGAAGCGACCGTTCATATGTTTCGATCGTACCCATGGAAGAAACTGCCAATTAAGGTTTACCTGCACCTTTTTGGGTGCATATGAATATTTTTCAGAACCGGCGTGGAAAGTTCCATGCCGGTTTTTTCTTATCAGCCTGATCCGTTTTCAATATTTTTGCTTTTAAAACATAGCGTATATGCTCTCTTTAAATTTCATCCGTGAACATGTGCAAGAGGTAATAGACCGGCTTGCAATTAAAAATTTCGATGGCCGCGACATGATCGGCAGGATTGGGGAGCTGGACAACCAGCGCCGGGAGACCCAGAAAAAACTCGACGACATTCAGTCTCAAAGCAACAGCCTTGCCAGGGAGATCGGCATTTTATTCCAGGCCGGCAAGACGGCGGAAGCCAATCAGTTAAAAGAAAAAACCGGAGAGTTGAAAATGCTGGGCAAGGACTTTGACGTTGCACTTGAAACCATTAAAAAGGAGCTGGACGAGATACTGGTAAGGGTACCTAATCTTCCCCACCCTTCTGTGCCTGCAGGAAAAACTCCTGAAGACAACCTGGTGGTGATGCAGGAAGGGGAGATCACACCGGCTGCTGCCACGGCAGTTCCTCACTGGGACCTTACCACACGATACGATATCATTGATTTCATTACCGGGAATAAAATCACCGGGGCGGGGTTTCCTGTTTATAAAGGCAAAGGAGCCAGGTTGCAGCGTGCGCTGATCAACTTCTTTCTGGATGAAGCACTGAAGGCAGGATATAATGAGATACAACCACCTTACATGGTCAACGCGGCATCTGCCTATGCCACCGGACAACTTCCCGACAAAGACGCACAGATGTATCACGTCGGACTGGATGATCTCTATCTTATTCCCACGGCAGAGGTTCCGGTGACCAATATCTACCGTGATACCATTCTCAAAAGCCAGGACCTTCCGATGAAGAACGTTGCCTATTCGGCCTGTTTCAGACGTGAAGCCGGTTCCTATGGCAAAGACGTTCGCGGGCTGAACCGTCTGCACCAGTTCGACAAAGTGGAAATTGTGCAAATCTCCCATCCTGACAATTCATATGAAATTCTTGAAGAAATGCGGGAATACGTAACAGGGTTGCTGCGTAAACTTGAACTGCCATTCAGGGTACTGAAGCTTTGCGGCGGGGATATGAGTTTTACCTCAGCCCTTACTTACGATATGGAGGTATGGTCGTCCGCCCAGGCCAGGTGGCTTGAAGTAAGCTCCATTTCCAATTTTGAGACCTTTCAGTCGAACCGGTTAAAACTAAGGTTTAAAGATGAGACCGGGAAAATGCAAACCGCCCACACGTTAAATGGAAGTGCACTTGCTCTTCCGCGTATCGTGGCAGCGTTGCTCGAGAATAACCAGACTGCGGAAGGGATTGTTATTCCGGCTGCACTGGTGCCATATACGGGATTTGAAAGGATAGATTAAAATGTAATAGTTGAGTATTATTGTTGTACAGCAGAAAGATATGTTCCAAGTACCGCACTCAGAATGTTTCTGTCTATTGGCTTGGTAAGGAAATCGTTCATACCTGCTTCAAAGCATCTTTCTTTTTCTCCCTTGATCGCACCTGCAGTTAAAGCCACAATGGGAATATTACTGCCCTTTCCCTTTTCAAAATTGCGTATGGCAGCAGTAGCCTCAATTCCGCTCATCTCAGGCATTTGAATATCCATTAAGATCAGGTCCGGATTATTTGCAATGGCCATATCCATAGCTTCTTTACCATTTAAGGCTTTCAGTATAACCACATTGGGAACCAGCTGCTTGAGAATGGTGGTAACCAGCAGCATGTTTAACATTACATCTTCTGCCACAAGCACCACCGGTGAATTGGAATTACACCTGGTTCCGGTGCCAGCGATTATTTCAATGGGATTTCCTGTTAATGCAGCAACCGGCTTAATCTGTATATTTCTCAAATATTGCAGTAATTCCTGAGATTTAACAGGTTTTGTAAGGTTATACTTCACTCCCATTTTCTTGGCCTCTGCATAAATACCAACATCATCGGATGAACTATGCAATAAAATCGTAGGTTGTATTTCGGGGGAAATATCAAATCTCTCCTTAATCAGTTTGATGGTATCCAGCCCGCTGAGAACCGGCATATGATAATCAACGATGATCACATCGAATGGTTTTGATTTTTCGATCAGATCCAGCGCTGAGTATCCATTATCAACACCCTCGAATTCAAGGCCCCAGCTAATAAACGTATGTTCAAGAATCAAACGGTTATTATCGTTGTCATCAATGACAAGGATCCTTTTAACACCGGGAATACAATTGTTTTCAGGTCTTTCACCTACTTCATAATTCGTTTCAAGGGTAAAAAAGAAATCTGCACCTTTGCCTTTTTCACTGATAATTTCGATTTTACTCCCCATTTTTTCAGCAAGCATAGTCGAAATGGTAAGTCCGAGTCCGGTTCCTCCAAATTTTCGGGTGGTTGAAGAATCGGCCTGCGCAAAAGCCTTAAACAGATTTCGCTGCTGCTCTTCGTCAATTCCAATTCCGGTATCCCTAACCAAAAACCTGAATTTCCCGGAAAAATCATCCATCTTCTCAAATGTAATTTTCAACTCCACCTCTCCGGTATTAGTGAATTTTACGGCATTTCCCAACAGGTTGACCAGAATTTGCTTTAACCTGATGGGGTCGGCCAGCGCAAAACGGGGCATATCCGGTTGAATATTCAACAGGAGTTCAAGTCCTTTCTGGGATGCATGAAATTTCAGGATATCAGCAGTTTGCTCGGCCAGTTCTATCAAATCAGTTTTTATACAGTCAAGCTCCATCTTGCCGGCTTCAATCTTTGAGAAATCGAGGATGTCGTTGATGATGCCCAGCAAGGCATGACCGGAAGCATTGACATTATCAGCATATTGTTTTTGAATTTCAGTAAGAGGGGTTTTTTGCAAAAGATCGGTAAACCCGATGACACCATTAAGCGGAGTGCGTATCTCATGGCTCATATTGGCCAGGAACTCCGATTTGGCATTGTTGGCGATATCCGCCTCTTCTTTGGCTTTTAACAGGATCGCTTCCGTTTTCTTGAGTTCTGTTATGTCATGGGTAACTCCTACCAATCCAATAATTTTTCCATGTACGTCATGCAAAGGTACTTTTGAACATAAAAGCCAATGAAACACGCCGTTACGATCGATCAGGGTACCATCAATTTCCAATATCGGCTTGCCTTCATGCAGTACAAGATTGTCTTCGTCAAAAGCCCGTTTAGCTTCACGGTCGGGATGAATCTGGAAATCGGTTTTGCCGATGATCTCTTCCTCTGAATTCACGCCGGCAAATAGCACTTCCTTTGGGTTTGCAACAATTTTCCGGCCTTCCATGTCTTTCACATATACCGCATCGGGTATCAAATCAATGATTGTACGAAAGAGGGTGCGCTCGTTCTGAAGAGTTTCTTCTGTTTGGTTGCGCTCATCAATTAACCGGATCAGTGATTCGAGCAGCGCGTTGCTGTTAACCGGTTCTGTTTCAACTTCTATCGTTTCAGTACCAGAGGAGGTGGAAAGTGCAGTGATTGCTTCATTTATTTTACTGATGGTTGCCTTTTGAGTTTCAGAATCTCGTTTTTGCTTTTGAAAGGCATCCCGAAGTTCCTGTGAACTGATTTCTATTGAATTTTGCAGCAGTTGTGTGTCCTTGTCAAAATTATCATAGGTATTATTGATGTCTGTAACAAAATTTTTCAACTCATCCGGGATATTGCCAAAAGAACCGAAGTGTTTTTTAATCTGGCGTGATAAAAGTTTGTTCCTGGTGGTTTCCATCATTTCAATGTTTAAACTTCTTTAAAGAGGGTGATAGTCATGGTTTGGTTATGAAGTTCACAACGCTGTTCAAACGGACTTATCGGACAAATTTCGCCATATGAATAAAAACCTGTCATTGAAGCGCCTTTACCTATTACTTCACGAATAACCTCAAGTTCCTCTTCCACCCGTTGTTTTAAAACAAGTTTTCGTCCCACGCAACTTATCAGCACTGCAAGATCAGGATCAGAATTACGGAGGCTGATTTTTGACATTTCGGCTGCATCACAGGCTCCGTCAATAAGCCTGTCAAAGTTGGCCTTCATCAAACGAACAAATTCACCCTGAGGAATATCCCCTGCAAAAACCATGCTCCCGTCTGCTTCATTTACTGATAAAACCGTTCGTACAAGAGCGGTCTCCGAATTTTTCAACCTGAGGCTTAAGGGAAACAGAAGTGCTGAGGCCGGGAGAGCTAAAGAATGGTCGGCAAGGTATCGCTTGTATAATTGCAGTGCAGGCTGTCCGTCAAGTTCATAAAGGATATTGCCTTTAGATTTTGTAACTTCCCTGTCCACGCCAAATGAGTCCCATCCTCCCATTGATCCGTAACCAACCTGGAGATGTTCACCATAGAAACCAATGGCCAATATCTGGTTTTTCTCTCCTGCCCGGTTGTGAACAATCACGGTTTCGAGAAATTTATCCTGATCGCCGGCCAGGCCACCCGTTACAGATACCCGGTTATGGAGCCGGAGGTTTAGCCCTTTGGTGAGTTCACTTCCGTTTATATTCAATCCTTCAGAAAGCACCATAACATGAATAAGATGCTCCTTATCAAGTATTTGTGCAAGATTTTCCCCAATCCTGTAACTATCTTCCATCGATTCGATATGAGCCGAAACAATTTCAACGGTGGATTTTTCAAACCACACAGCGGTACAAACAATGTGATTGTTCAACACCTCCTCCTGAAGTATTTCCCCGGAAGTGGAACAGCCAACAATTTGTGCGGAAGGGTAAACAACGTGAATTTGATCAATATGCTGTTGCTTCTTTAAAAGATCTTTATTTCCAAACAGAAACACAAGTTGCGCAATGTTTGTCAGATTGCAATCACTTTTAATTACCCAGCCGGATTCTTCTGAATAAATTCGTTGCTCCGTTTTCATCTTAAATGATCTTGGATAGTATGATTATTAATATTTTCTGGTGTACAGAATCATCGAATACATGAATTAAGTTATGGTAAGAGCAAAAGTAAAGAATATTTCACATCTCAAACCGCTTAAAAATAAAGTGTGGCATAAAAACAGGATTTGAATTGCAGAAAAGTCCATATTTTAAAAATTCGATTCTTTTAATTTTTAATTTTGACACATTAAACCACCCAAAATGAAAAAACAACTTGTTACCCTGTTCATATTCCTTGCCGCAATTTTTGCCACCGGGGAATCCAATGCCCAGTTTGCCCTTGGGTTAAAACTTGGATATACTGCATCAAAATTAAACACGGATATTGATTCGATTAAATCGGGCTTAAGTTCAGGATTTCATGTGGGTGCGTTTGCCCGTATCGGCAAAAGGGTTCATTTGCAACCGGAATTCTATTATACACTTTCCGGGGCGACTTTTGAGAACCTTGGAGTAAATACCGTTAATGACTGGAAACAAAAGGTCACAGTAGGCACACTGGACATCCCGGTATTGATCGGATTTACAATTTTAGATGCAGACATTATAAAATGGCGGATCATGGTAGGTCCCCAGGCTTCTTTTGTAGTCAACTCCAAAATCGAAGACGTTTCACTTACCGGGCCTATTGAAACCTCCGACCTGAATACCACCAATTGGTATCTGCAGGCAGGAACAGGCCTTGATGTTTTATTCATGACACTTGACATCCGTTACCAGTCAGGACTGAACAGCCTTATCAATGATGTTACAGGAAACGATGGCACCTCATATCCTGTTAATTCGAAGGGAAATGTATTTGTGGTAAGCCTTGGATTTAAAATTCTGTAAAACCCGGCAGAGTATTTTTATGAAAATCAACGGTACAGAATATAGAACAGTATGGATGAACGGGATTTCCGTGTTTTTCATTGAGCAGAACCTGTTGCCATTTCAATTCAGGATTCACGAAGCAAAAACATATTCAGAAAGTTGTCATGCCATAAGTACGATGAGGGTGCGCGGGGCCGGCGCAATCGGCGCCCTTGCGGGTTTTGCCATGGCCCAGGCTGCCATGGAGGCAACGGAACAACATTATTTGGCATTACTTCAGCAGGCCCGGGCTGACATTGAATCAACCCGTCCGACAGCCCGTAACCTGTTTTATGCAGTAGAAAAGGTATTCGCAGCAGCCCTCATTTCGCCGGAAGCCGCTGTTATCTCAGCAAAGCAGGTGGCTGACCAGGATGCGGCCGATTCGCTGAAAATCGGCGAGTACGGGAGCCATCTTATCCATGATGGAATGAACATTGAAACACACTGCAATGCCGGCTGGCTGGCATTTGTTGATTACGGCACCGCCCTCTCTCCTATTTACCTGGCCCATCTCCAGGGGAAAAAACTTTTTGTCTATGCCGATGAGACCCGCCCCAGAAGCCAGGGTGCACGACTCACTGCATGGGAACTCAACCAGGCCGGGGTGCCTCATACCATTATTCCCGATAACGCCGGAGCGTGGCTGATGTCGCAGGGTAAAATTGACCTGATGATCGTTGGTGCCGACCGGATTGCAGCAAATGGAGATGTGGCCAATAAAATAGGCACCCTTGAAAAGGCGATTGCCGCGAAAGAATATGGAGTTCCATTTTATGTGGCAGCCCCGACATCCACTTTTGATTTGGATTGCGCAGATGGAAAGCATATCCCCATCGAAGAACGCAGTGAAGATGAAGTGCTTTACCAGGAAGGCATTACGGCAGATGGCAGGATGGAGAAAATACTGGTTTGCTCCCCGGGATCTTCAGCCATTAATCCGTCTTTTGATGTGACACCTGCCAGGTTGATCTCTGGGATTATTACGGAGAAGGGGATTATTGTTCCGGGTAGGGAATCGGTGGAGAGGATTGTGAA
>CAZVNF010000071.1:0-18523 GCA_964628215.1 uncultured Draconibacterium sp. | reverse complement strand
ATAAAACTGAATTGGCAGAAGCTCACAGCTGGCTCCCTGAGGAAAGAAATTAGCTATCATATCGGGCGCACTGTATACGGTATTTTCAATATAGTTACTGCACCCACCGGTTGTGGTCACCGTTAGTCTGACGACATGGCTTGTTGCATTACCGGGAAATGTGTGCGAAACATTCGGGTTGCCCGGGAATACAATCACCAATAAAGGAGTTCCATCGCCAAAATCCCAAACCCATGTGCTGATAGAGGAGGGAATCCCGGAAGGTATATATGACTGATCGGTATATGACACCGGGGAGCCAATGCAATTTCCAGCGGGAAAGATAAACGCTGCAACAGGATGTGCAAGTACCTGAATCATACTGCTGAAGTTCAACGTTTGTGTACTGAACTTGACTGTTCGGGTTACATTATAGTTTCCGAAAGAGGAATACACGTGAGTGGCAAAAACCGGGAAAGCTGCCGGGGGCAGGTAAGTGTTGGAGGTGCCGTCGCCAAAGTCCCACTCCTCCATCAGGATACTTCCTCCCGCAGGGCCGGGAGTGAAATGCACGGTATCGCCGGAACATCGGGGGGAATCAGATGTAAACGAGGCTGATTGCGAAAATGATTGAACCAGCATAAAAAGGAATGATACGGATAAATAAAACGCCTTTTTCATCTGGGGAAATATAATGAAAGAAGTTTGATTGGCACGGCAATATAATAAAAAAAACCGGATTTCAGTTTTGTCACCTTGCTGAAAAAACCGTGTCAGGGAACACCATTCGGATGGTTTTACAGCAAGTTTACTAACTTTGTTGTGTGATAAAAAAGAAGGTGGCAAAGGGTCCTGGTAAAAAGAGTGATCAGGAAAAAAATCCATGGCCAAAAACCAGTTTGGCCCTCCTGGTCATGCTTGGTGCCGTAATCTATTCCAATTCCTTCGACTGTTCCTTTCATTTTGACGACCTCCGGCACATTGTGTATAATGAAGCGATTCATGATCTCCGGGATGTAAAAGCCTGGTGGAACTATAACCCCGGCCGTTTGGTCAGCATATTTTCCCTGGTCATGGATTATCACTTCTTCAACCTCGACATCAGATACTGGCATTTTATCAACCTGGTCATTCATCTTCTCAATGCCTTGCTGGTACGGTGGCTCACCCTGCTGATCCTCTCATCTCCTTCGCTCCGTGGCCGGCCGATCGTTAAACATAAAGAAGCGATCGCACTCATTACCGCATTGATGTTTGTCTCCCATCCCCTGGCCACCCAGTCGGTGACCTATATCATCCAGCGCATGACCTCCCTGGCTGCCCTCTTCTATTTGCTTTCCCTGGCACTGTATATGAAGGGCCGGCTGACAGAAAAAGGAAACCGGTATATTTTCCTTTTGTTTACAGGGTCATTAGTATCCGGCATCCTGGCCATATTCAGCAAAGAAAATGCCTTTACGCTTCCCCTTGCGGTTGTGCTGGTGGAGCTGTTCTTTTTTCAGGATCAGAAATTCTCCGTTAATTTCAGGAACTATCGGGTCATCGCACTTCTTGCGGCCTGTATTGGGGTAATGGCAATCGTACTGGTAAAATTCCCGTTCACGATCTTTGATCCGATCCCGCCAATGTCGGGGCGTGTGGTTACAATCACTCCCTTGAATTACCTGTTCACCCAATTCAGCGTGGTTGTCAAATATATTCAACTTCTAATATTGCCGGTTAATCAGCACCTGGAATATGATTTCCCGCTCTCAGGCGGTTTTTTCCAACCCTCCACCCTGCTCAGTTTCCTGCTCCTGTTTTTCCTGTTGCTCCTGGCCGTCTATCTCTATAATAAAGAGAGGATCATTGCCTTTGGAATAGCATGGTTTTTTTTGACTTTATCGGTTGAATCAAGTATCATCCCGATCCAGGATGTGATCGTTGAGCACAGGACCTACCTGCCTTCCGTGGGGTTTTTCCTTATCCTCAGCACAGGCATCTACATTTTATTCTGGAACCGGCATAAGTCCATTGCAATCGCTGTTTGGGCGTTGCTGATTGGTTCATGGTCAGTCATGACCTATCAAAGGAACCGGGTATGGAAGGATGATCTTACCCTGCTGAATGATAATATCGAAAACACCCCGGACTTTGCCCGGCCTTACAGTAACCGGGGAGTTGCCTACTGGAAACTGAAGCAGTATGACAAGGCCCTTGATGACCTTACCCGGGCGATCACGCTCGACCCGGAATACCGGGATGCGTTCTACAACCGGGGTGTGGTGTTTGAGGAGGTTGGGGAGTATGCCAGGGCGGTGAACGATTACTCGCGGGTGATCATGATCGACAAGGATGAGGTCATAGTATATTACAATCGCGGCGTGGCATATTTCCGGCTCGGTGAGTTCGTTAAGGCGGCCGATGACTTTTCCCGGGCCATTGCGATCCGCGCGGACTATACCGATGCCTATACTAACCGGGGTGCAACTTATTTCAACCTCGGGGAATATGACAAGGCAGTGGCCGATTACACAAGGGCGTTGGAGATTGACCCGGAAAACACCGGGGCCAGATCCAGCCTTGAAATTGTATACAGAAAGTTGCAAGACAGGTAACTTATGCAAGGGAATTGGAAATAACCGCCGTTTTTCATGAAGTTAAATTATATTTACAGCCAGTTAAAATCCATCATATATTTCGCTCCTCCGGAGCTTCTATGTTGCAGACCATCTGGAATCTACTACAAAGATGTCGCGCCTAAGGCGCTGAGATTGAGTTCAATCAATAACAGTAATTCAGAAAATACGATCATTATGAAAACAATCGAAAAAACTGTACTTCTTACCCTGCTTTTCGCGGGTTTCTTTATTTTACCAACTTTTGCACAAAGGTACCTTGCGGCAGCCGGAGTAAATGGGAAATGGGGATTTATTGACACACGGGGGGACTGGGTTATCAAACCCGTTTTTGATGAGGTTCAAAATTTTTCTGAAGGGATGGCCTGTGCAAAAATGGGGGATAACTGGGGTTACATCAAGCTGTCGGGCGATTGGGCAATTCAACCTGTTTACAAGAGGGCTGAAGATTTCTCCGAAGGATTGGCACGGGTGATTGACAGGAATGCCGGCAAATGGATATATATTGATTTAACCGGGAAACAGGCCTTTAATGAGCAGTTTGAAAACTGCATGAATTTTTCAGGTGGACTGGCGGCCGCACGGGCCTCTTCAAACTGGGGATACATTGACAAAAGCGGGAAATATGCGATTCCCGACAAGTACGATCATGCGGAAACTTTCAGTGAAGGAATGGGGCGTGTTTCTATTGGTAAACAATACGGTTTTCTGAGTCCCTCGGGAGAGTGGGCGCTCAAAACCAACAAGGAGAACATCCGTGACATGAACGACGGGATTGCACCTGCAAAGGGTAAAAATGGCTGGGGCTTTATCGATAAAACCGGAAAAGAGATTGTTCCTGCAATTAACGAACATGCTAAAAATTATTCTGAAGGAATGGGCGCCTGCCGGCGTAATGGCAAGTGGGGGTTTTATGATGTAACCGGGAAACTGGCCATTTCTTTCACCTACGATAATTGCCGTACTTTTTCAGATGGGATGGCAGCGGTATTTAATGGAAAATCATGGGGATTTGTCGACAAGGCGGGAAAAATGGTTATAGCTCCCATGTTCGACAAAGCTCTTGATTTTTCCGGGGGACTGGCCCCTGTCAGGGATGGCAAAAACTGGGGCTATGCTGATAAAACAGGAAAGATGGTTATCCCAGCCCATTTTGATGATGCCTTGCCATTTGTCAGGGCAGAATAACCCCGGAATATGTTAATTCTCCGGGGAAATGATGCAAAAAGGAGCGTTGCATGCCTTGCATACAGCAAAAGGATGTAAATTGTGTTCACAAGCACTTTTCGCAGCAGAAACATTTTTTTCACTTAAAAAAAGAAATATGAAAAATTCAGTAATTGCAATTGCAGCCTTATTTTTCCTGTTAAATTTCGGTGCCCTGGCTCAAACTATGAGCAACACCGGGTCTTCGGAACAATCAGAAAACATGTTTTTTGAGAATGAAAGTAAATACGATTTTGACGAAACGATCGAAAAACTAAAGACGGAAGTTGAGAAGAAAACATGGAAACTTACCGCCATACACGATTTGCAGCAAACCATGAAAACTTATGAAAAGGATGTACTGCCGATAAAGGTATTTGCTGTCTGCCATCCTAAACATTCAAGCAAAATCCTTGAATTGGACAATGAGCGGATTGTTTCCTGTATGATGCCCTGCAGGATTAGTGTATACAAAAAAAGTGACGGGAAGACATACATCTCAAGGTTAAACCCTGCCCCAATGGCAAAAGCATTCGGCGGCACGGTGGAAGAAGTAATGACAGCTTCTGCAATGGAAATAGAAGAAATCCTAAATGATATTATCATCCTGCATTAACCCCCTTGTTGCATTCAGTTCATCCCGAAAATAAAAGGGAAAATGAAAATTACAACAATGCAATACAGGAAATACACCGGCAGATAACTGCATATGATCTTCTCAACCCGGTTGAGAGATTTTCCCTGGAATCCGGCAAGGAAAAGATCAGGTAAAATCAGCAACAGGTTGATTAAAAACAGGATGTTTGATAGGAGTACAACGGTCCGGTTCGGGGTAAATCCCTCTGAGAGCCTGGTTATAATTGCTGAAAGGGCAAACAGATCAATGATGAGAGTTACGCCAGCCAGAAGGAACAAAAGGATGACATTGATTTTGCGGATATTGGATTTGTCGAGTTCCGAAAGCGAAAATACGATGATGACCATCACTCCCAGCAATAACAGGTTGAAAATGATCAGGAAATCGCGGTTCTTCGAAAGGTCGATACCTGAGATGGTGATAAAAGCCAGGTATACAACTGTCAGGATAAATACCAGCGGGGTAAAAATCCGGGCAATAATGGGCACGATCCTGCTGGTGATATCGGGATTCATGTTAATCAGCCAGGCTGCCAGAACCGGGAATACAACAATACCGGCGATCCCGATGTTTTCCATGTAAAACTGCCCTATATCTATCCCGATAATGGAAAAAAGACCGATGGTCATGCCAGAAAGCATGGCTCCGGCAATGCATAGTAAACCATACATGATGACCAGTTCCCCGTTATAGCGAATAAATGCTGAAACCAGCGATGTATTGCTGAATTTGAGAGAAACCCAGGCCAGACCGAAAATGAACCACATGAACAGGGGGGCATGGATAATAGCGAGCTTGGTCGAATCGCACAACTTCCCGGGCAGCAGATTCATGAAAATGGTCAGTATAAATACAGGAACGGCAAGCAGCAGGATGTTTTTAATACCGGTTATCCTGTTTTTCAGGATAAACCAGGCAGAAAGTCCGGCAAAAACGATGGTGGGCAGATTGCGGAACCAGTAATCTTCCATTATCGTGCTGACAAAAACCAGGTGTGCCTTTGCGAGCGTTGCCATCACAATTGAAAGGATAGCGATCACCCATAAATCGGTTTTTAACATTGGATGATTTTGCGAGGTTGTCTCTTTTTTCAGTCTGATCCGCCAGAACCTGACCAGGTCGCTTTCAATTCCTGCTGAAGCTTCGGGAAAACCAAGAGTAAAAGCTGTTTTATCTTTCCTGAACAACATTTCAAGCGCTTCAGGATCGAGGATACTTTGAATGATTTGTTCTTTCATGGTTGCCGGTTTGAAATTCTCTGTAAAATTAAACTCACAGAGGGTCAAATAATTGTGAGAATGTAAAAATAGGGTAAAGTTTTTCGGACAATTGAAATGATTAATTTTGTGCAATAACCATAGATTAATTCTACTTATTATGATGCAGATTCTTGTCCCTGTTGATTTTGAAACACAGTCGCTTATTGCCCTGGAACAATCATACAACCTGGCGCGCCTCCTACCTGCAGAAATTGTGCTCCACTATGTGTATGATGCGCCTGCTGGTATCAGGTCACTGTTTGGTGCGTCGCATGATGACGAGATCCTGAAAAAACTGGAGGAGAGGCTTACCGTCCTCTCTGCCAAAGTGCAGGCAGAAACCGGGATACAGGTTTCAACCATTCTTGAAACCGGCCAGGTATATTCAAAAATCCTGGAAACGGCAGAGAGGATCAAAGCCCAGTTCATCATCATGGGAACACACAGTCAGCCCGAACTTCCCGGAAGTACAACCGGGGCTTTGGGGGCTAACAGCTCAAGGATATTGCGCTCCGCCAAATGCCCTGTTATCACGATCAATGCCCGGCATCATTACGATGGTTGCAGGAACATACTTCTTCCCCTCGACCTCACCACCGAAAGCAGGCAAAAGGTAACATGGGGGATAAAGATTGCTAAAATTTACGGTGCCGGGATAAAAGTGGTTTCGGGGATCTGGAGCAAAAATGACCCGGCCATTCACAACAAGCTCAGATTTCTGGCTGGGCAGGTAAAACAATTTATTGAGAAGGATGGTATCAGGTGTACGGCTGAAATCGTTGAGGATGTAGAAAATGAGAAAGCGCTCATCCCCACTGTGTTAAACTATGCCGAAAAACAGGGAGATATTGATCTTATTATGATCATGACCCAGCAGGAAGCGGGTGTGATAGAGTTTTTTATGGGATCGCGGGCCCAGGAGTTCGTTCGCCTTTCGCCGATTCCGGTCATGGCGATCGCACCGAAAGAACTGGGTTTCGTCTCTATATTCAATTAAGCAATACTGGAAGAATTATTTCAAACACGTTTGATCATCCAACCCTCAACGCTTCATCAAGGCCGGCGATCTTGAACACCTTTTTGATAAGGGGATCGCAGTGGGTCACGGAGAATTTGCCGGGTTTGACCTTCTGCACCGTCTGCATGCAGATGCGGATAAAGGTAGAACAGATGTAGCTTGTTTCTCCCAGGTCAAAGACAATGTCATGTTCAATCAGGGGCGGATCGCCGCTTTGGGGAAGTTTGCCAAGCTGTTCATTCATTTGTACAAAGATATCCTGGCATACCAGGGTGTCGAGATGGCCCGTAAAACGGCAGGTCAGTTTATTTTCTGGTTCCAGATATATGAAGTTTACCATGACTCAGGATTTAATGATTTTTGTGATAATCGTTCCGTAATACGCTCTCATCGCAGGTTTCATCCATATATTTGGCCGTGTCGATAAACGCGAATTTGTTGTTCATTTTCCGACGGCACACCCGCTGGATGTTGATCAGGTGCTTTGCGGTGATATTCTCAGTGGTGATGTTTTTGCCACCGGTACCGCATCCGAGGGTGAGTGACGGGGCCAGGAGGTTATAGATTCCCCCGACGGCGCCTTGTGAAGTGGGCGTGTTCACAACAATCCTGCCTGCATTGATCACCGAAGAAAATTCCATGATCCGTGCCTCGTCGTTGGCGTAAATGCCGGCACTGTGGCCAATGCCGCCCAGGTAATTGAGATCGATGCAGGTATTGATGGCGGTGTGATAATCTTTGGTAACGTAGAAAGCAAGAATGGGAGCCAGCACTTCGTGCGACAATGGGTAATTCTTCCCAACGCCGTCAAGCTCTGCCAGCAGGAGCACAGTCCCCTCAGGTACAGTGATTCCGGCTTTTTCCGCGATGGTTTTTGCCGACTGGCCTACAATGAAAGGGCTCATTGTCATGCTTTCTGCGACAATAGCTATCTTCTCAACCTTTTTAATTTCATCCGGGGATAGAAAGTAACCGTTCTGCCTGGTAAATTCCTCTTTCACCTGCCGGGCCACCTTCTCTTCCATTACGACAGATTGTTCGCTTGCGCAGATTGTGCCATTGTCAAAGGTCTTGGAGGTGATGATGCTTTTCACGGCAAACGGCAGGTCGGCACTTTCGTCAATAAAAACAGGGACGTTTCCCGGACCAACTCCGATGGCCGGATTTCCCGAGCTGTAGGCAGCTTTGACCAGCCCGGTTCCCCCGGTAGCCAGGATGAGCGCCACGTTCGGGTGGGCCATCACCATTTGCGTGAAATCGCGGGAACCGGCCGGGATCATCTGGATACAATCCTCCGGCGCACCAGCTTTCAGAGCGGCCTCATAACAGATCCGGGCTGCTTCCGCCGTTGATTTAGCCGCCCCCCTGTGGGCACTGATGATGATGGGGTTGCGTGTTTTCAGGCAGATGAGAATCTTGTACATTGCTGTTGAAGTGGGGTTAGTCACCGGGGTTACGGCAAATATCGGTCCGAGTGGCTGGGCGATCTCTGTTATCCCGGTGATCGGGTTATCGGAAATGACCCCGACAGTTTTCTCGTTTTTTATACTTTCATAAACCAGCTGGGTGCTTAGTACATTCTTCCATACCTTATGTTCCCAGACCCCGATACCGGTCTCCTCAACGGCCATCTTGGCAAGGGAAATGCGGGCATTCAGCCCGGCGCGATAGACAGCCTCCACTACCCGGTCCGTATCTTCCTGCGTGTACTGCTGAAATTCAGCAGCGGCAAAAATTGCCTTCTCCAGGATACGGTCGGCTTTTTCCTGCAAATTTGATTCCATGGTTTTTTTAGGACAAAAATAGGATAAATACTGTAATAATCACTACGGCATCAGGGGTAAAACAGAAAAATCATAGATTGTTGAAATTCAGCACATTCTGGTGATAATTCCGCGGCATTCCTTAAAGTCGGATCTTCGTTGCCATCTAAACAGCTAACGATGAAAAGTTTAACAGAGTTTTAATCATATTCTATAAAACAATAAATATGGAGCTTTTAGCGAATATTACTACCCAGTCCCATGAAAAAGATTTTTACCGTGCTCTGATATAATCATACCCGACTATGATTATGAGGCCTTTCTGATCAAAGACGCCATTATCGGCCACGAAGACCAGTATACCAACCAGATTGAATCCATCTTTAATGCATTGGATCTGAATACCATTGACTACATGTTCAAGATCCGGAAAGAGTGATGATGCTGGCCGCCTGATCAATTCTATTTTGTATCTTTATTTTTTTATAAGATACAGGATATGAAAACATCTTACAGGTTGCTTTTTGTTTTTGTGGTTTCGATGCTTCTTCTTCAGGGGTGCAGAAAAAACGAGGAAACTTATGAACCGTCGGGGCCAGATATGGTCACGATGACCCACAAGTACAAACTGGCGGTTATGGATGCAAAGACCGCTGAACCCTGGGAGATTTTCCGCAGCCTGGTGGCGATAACAAATTATGGCGATAGTATGGCCGGACAGGGAAATCTTAGCTGGTCGGCTGATTCGGCGGGAAATATGCGGCTGCTTGTTGTGTCGTGGATGAAACAAAGTTCCACGCAGTACTGGCCGGTGGGAAAAACTTTCAAAACCAGCAACAACCAGGCTTATATGTCATGGACAACCATTGCACCCGAAATGGCTGCATTTTTGAAAAAAAACGATTTTGCTGACCAGTTATCCCTGCACCTGCGAATTGCACAGGTTCTGGGGATGCCACCCGACAGCCCGAATGATTATTTCGTCGAATTCTGGGTTTACCCCGGAAACCTTTTCCGCCCTGCACCGGATCCGGAGATTACTGATAATGAAGCTGATCTCTATTTTCCGGCAAACGTTACCCAAAAACACAGGCAATGGTTTCTGAATGAGATTGCGAATAAGTATGACACTTCAACAACCAATGCATTTCCATGGACCCGGCTGGGCTATACCTATGACTGGGCAACGCCTCTACATCCTGTCGGGATGAGCGAATTTGTGGTGGATACCTCTTCGCTGGTTACGGTAAAAGGTATTTATTCATCCTGGGAGTATTACCAGATGAGCCTTGTCACGAAATAACAGTTTCAGTTTTTTGCCGGGCGAATAAAAACCATAATTAACAGTCCCACCGCAACAACAACATCAAAAAAGTTCCACACCTGCCTGCCCGGAGGAATACCAGCCAGCGGCTGAAATAACACCATCAGGCCCACAAAAACAATGACCAGCGGGATGTTTTTCCGTTCATATTCGTAATATGCAAGGACGGCAAGGGAAATCTTTATCAGGGTTTCAGTTGAGGGTTTCATAATGCCAGTTATAATATTTCGGTTTTCAATTTATGATTAACAGGGGTGGGGACTGCATTAATATTGTATATTTATCATTCAAAAAGTGATTCCTGGTGAATGGTATCCTTGAATGCACTGTCAATCATGAATCCAATGAAAAAGTCAAGAGAAGCAGGCATCTTTCTTATGGTACTGGTCACACTTTTTTTCCTGCTGAATACGGGTTGTGAAAAAGAAACGCCAGAACCTGTCGTACCTGATACGCGCGAAAAAATAGAGGTATATGCCCATCGGGGAGCAAGATGCTATGCCCCGGAGAACACAATTGCCGGTTATACCACCGGTCTTGCGATCGGGACGGACTGGGTAGATATGGATATCGTGATGTCAAAAGAGGGGGAGGTGATCGTCTCACATGATATATGGCTCAACCCGGATCTTGTAAGGGGTCCCGATGGCAAATTCATCACTGAAAAAATGCTGGTGAAATCATTATTGCTGTCACAGATAAAACAATTTGATGTGGGACGGCTGGATACAGCCAGTTCCTACAGTAAATTTTTCCCGGCCCAGGCAGGAATGGATGGAATAACCATGCCCACCCTGCGGGAGGTGATCAGGCATGTAAACAGCAAAACAAATAATAACGTGGGTTTCCAGATTGAATTTAAAACAGATCCGGAACATCCTGACTGGACCTACACGCCGGCGAAGTTTGCTGCTGCACTTTATAAAATCCTTCTGGAGGAAAAGATCATCCTCAATTGTGAGATACAGTCGTTCGACTGGAGGTGCCTCTACGAACTTCAAAAATTGGATCATAGCATAAGGACTGCTTACCTGACCGAGTGGGATAACGAACCAGGTACGCCCAACAGTTTTTTTGACCCCGATCCGGCGAAGGCAGGCTTATGGACAGGCGGTATCCTGGTTAAAGATCATAAGAATTCCATTCCTCAGATGGTTAAAGACATGGGAGGGTCATGCTGGGAACCTGAAGATGTTGAGCTTACCAGGGCGACGCTTGATGAGGCTCACCGGCTGGGGCTGAAAGTAGTGGTGTGGACCTGGCCCGAGCACAGCGGTACTGTATTTGACCCTGTCCTGGTATCGAAACTGATCAGCTGGGGGGTAGATGGGATCATTACTGACGATCCGGGGATGCTGATTTCCATGCTTGCGGCCCGAAACTATTCTTTGCCGGCGAAGTATTGATCGCCAGATTAAGGCCATGATGCTTACACCCGAAAAACTGGCCAGCATGGCTAAGGCAGCCCGGCAGGAGCATACGGCCCTGGTAAAGCGGCTTTCCGCCACCGACACCCGGAAACTCGACGAGCGGGTCCATGCCATTCATAAAGCGGTCTTCGAGATCCTTGAGCAGCTGAGAAAAGGAAAGGATTCACAGCGCTAACGGGTTTATTTCATAATGTTAGTTTGTACCTATGAAAACTGGAGAAACACCCGATTTGAGATACACAGGCTTGAGAGACCATGTTTTACTGCATCAAACAGCAAAACTGAAGAATATACCGGCGCAGATAAAGCCTGCCGGGAAAAAACCGGTTTGGAAAGTCAGCAGCTAGCCTTAGTGACCCCGCACCAGGGAACCTGGATTCACCGGTTTCGAGGCTGCCGCTTCTGATTTCATAATGTTCCTGGTATTTTTCGGGGAGGTTTTTGTTTGATGAACCGCCAATTTATAGTAGATTTGAACCATGGAAGAGTTTGACCGAAAACAACACTGGGAAAATATTTACCAGTCAAAACAGCCCGACGAAGTAAGTTGGTTTCAGCCGACTCCCACTACATCCTTAGAGTTTGTGAATTATTTCAACATCCCGAAAACCGCCAGAATCATTGATATTGGCGGGGGCGACAGCCTGTTTGTTGACCACCTTCTGGATCTTGGTTTCCGGGATATTACCGTTCTCGACATTTCAGATGCCGCACTTCAGCGAGCCAGGCAAAGGCTGGGCAGCAAGGCAGTAAAGGTTAAATGGATTGTTCAGGATGCTGCGACATTCATGCCAACTGAGCAGTATGACTTCTGGCATGACAGGGCCGCGTTTCACTTCCTTACGCAGGAGCAGGAAATTGAAAACTACATCGACACTGCACGGCGAAGTATTATACCAGCAGGTATTCTGGTTCTCGGGACTTTCTCCCGGCAGGGTGCAAAAAAATGCAGTGGAATCGAAATCAGGCAATATTCTGAAGAATCAATGTCTGTCAGATTGGAAAAATTCTTTGAAAAAGCAAGGTGCGTCACAGTTGACCACACGACGCCGTTTAATACCGTTCAGAATTTCATTTTCTGCGGATTCAGGAGATTCAATCAGCAAGGGAAGATGGTATGACTTGGTATGATCGGGAATAGTTCCTTTTAAACACGGCAGGTGGTTGAGGAGGTGTTTAATTTGGGAGCCGGGGTTGAACTTGCCGATTTAATACTGGTTGCAAGGATCACGATATTTATCAAAATCATGGTGCATCCAATCACAATGCTGGCAGTTGCAAATCCAGTTCCTTTATACTTTTCCGGATTCATTTTGATCCTTTTTAAACTTGTTGCTCCGAAAGAGACAGCAAGGATGGCAAATGGAATCCCAATCAGCGGGATTATTCCAAAAAAGGAAAGTATAAACCCGGCAAGGCCCAGTTTTTCAGTTTTGCGGTTATCCGTATTTTCGGGTCCTGCCGTATTTTCTTTAATATCATTCCTCTTTTTGATTTTAGTACTCTTGACCCGGGAAATTTCTTTGGAAGAGACAATTGGAAGGTCTTTTTTTAATATACCCGTGGAATGCTTCGGCTGTATTACTGCTTTTTCATTTTGGAATTCCGGATTAATGCTACGCGTGTCCTGACTGATTTGTTTTTCCATGTTGTTCAAAATCAGGAAGTTTTTGTCTGAGGAGGCAATGAGGTTCATTTTATTTATCGGATCCGGATTCTCAGCAGGATTCCTCCCGGTTTTCGCTGAGGCGTCCCGGGGAAGTGCTGCAGGGCGTTTTACCCTATGCCCGTTCACTTTCATTCTTCCATTGGAATAGTGGTTCTTATAGGTCACCTTCCCATCCTGATAATGCCTGGTGGTTGTGGCAAACCTTGACTTTGTACAGGATACAACCGGGATAAGAATAATAAATACCAGCAGGATCATGCCCTGGCGGAATGTGGGTACTGAATTTCTCCTGAAGACATGGATGGAGGTAATGATAAAAAGAGATATGAGGAGAAGGCTCAGAGCGATCATCTCAGGCAGGTTGAACATGCGGCGTAACATGAGGAAAAGGCTTACCACAATCAATGTCAGGATAAAATGTCTTGCGAATTTTTCCTCTTCGGTTACCTCCTGATGACATACATTGCCTGATCTTTGTTCCCTGACCATGAGGATAATTGCCGGCATTGGCAATCCTGCCAGGATAATCCATTGTATGTATTTGATTCCCCAATACGACCCGGGGATAAGATCATGCAGGGGATCGCGCATAAATTCGAGGAAGAAACGGAAGAACCCGTACAGCAAAAGTGTGAGAAGAAGCCTGCTGCCCGATGAATGGAAGAACCTGGCAGCCCTTGCGGAGAGGAAGAAGATGATTATCCACACCATGATATCATAGACCTGGGCTGGATGGACCGGAAGAGAACAAGGATCGGCAGATGTGATCTGACCTGAAATGACTTGTGAGATCCAAGCATGGGAGTGCTGATCATACCGGATCCCCCAGGGCAGGTGGGTGGGGCTTCCGAAACAGCAGCCTGAAAGCAGGCAGGCAATACGCTGAATGCCCATGCCCACCGGCAATACAATTGCCACAATATCAAAAACCCTGCGGCTGTTCCGGGTCCATAAGGCATAGATAAAAACGCCTGCCAGTAACCCTGTCAATCCGCCCAGTATGGTTTTATTCTCTGCCCCCGGGCACTCTCCATGGAACAAAAGCTGGTGCCATTCTCCGGGAGTACAAGCAAACAATTTGCTTCCCAGGGTAAAGAAAAGGAAAAACGTTGCGGCTCCCAGCAGGAGCTGGCTCAGCGGGATCTTTTTTCGGTATCCGGAAACCAGGTAGGTTATGATCACGGCCAGGGAGGCCAAAATAAATATTCCAATGTGCTGGAAATACCCGGGTTCATGATGAATTACCGGAATTCGGGACAGGAGGAAAGGATTCATAGTACATTCTTTATGCAATCAGAAATACCTGAAGTTGCACTTGTAAAATTAGATCAGAGGAACAGTGAGTCAAAATTGATTATTCCACCGGATGATTTCCATTTTGCAAAATATCCAAAATATTTTCAGGAAATTGAGATGTACTCTCAGTAAATGCGACTATCGGTGTAAAGACTTTTTGAATTTGTATAAAACGCGAAAAAAAATTTTACTATCCCTGAACAATTTTTTCAGCAATCCGATATTGGGGTAGAAGGTCACAGAAAAATTTCCAGGGAAAACAGCCGGAATGAGGAACTGACCGGTAACCAGATTTTCAGTTCAGCATCCCGAATTAATTGTATATTCGCATTTTGACAGGCTGAACTCCCGGGTTGATTTTTATTACGAATTTTTAAACTCACGTACAATGCTGGAATTTCTGAACAGGCATAAATGGTGGCTCATCGGGACCGTTGGACTCGCGATGCTGCTTTATATTCTTCTGACTTAGCAGAAGTTTTCCTTTTTCACCTGATGATGGGAATGGACAAATGGAAATCAAGTTCCAACACTTCTTATTTGCACTCCTGGCGCTTGCCAATAACATTTCGGCGATCCCCATGTTCATCAGGATTTCAAAAAACCTGTCGCGCAGTGAGACGAACCGGTTATCCTTGATTTCCACCTTTACTGCATTCCTGACGATGGTTATTTCCATGCTTACCGGAACGATCATCCTCCGGTTTTTCGGAATCAGCCTTGATGCCTTTCGTGTTGCTGGCGGGATTCTACTGGCCGGAATCGGGTACAAGATGATGAATGATCCTCCTTCTGAAACTCAGGATTCAGGTGGGTCCATTTTGCCCAATATGATCTCGCTGGCGGTAATCCCGATCGGGATCCCGCTTACCACCGGACCGGGAGTGATCACCAGCGTGATCGTTTTTTCACAGGGCATTTTCGACTCCTTCACCCTCTTCATTGAACTGCTCCTGGCCATATTCGTGGTGACGGGTGCCGACTATCTCTCCTTCCGCTATTCGCACAGGCTGCTGACGATACTGGGAAATACCGGCCTGAATGTATTCACCCGGGTATTCGGACTCATTGTGCTGGCTATTGGAGTGCAATTCGTAGTTGTTGGCGTCGGTAACCTCTTCCCCGATCTTACCATCCGCCCCTGACAGGGAAGGCGGGTCATGCTGACAGATTTCCGGCGTGAAAGAAAATCCACCTGCGAAGCCGCAATTCCCTTAAAATCAAGTAACTTCACTCAGTGTATGAATTTATTTTCTATTTCGCTGCAATAAAATCATTCCAACCCGTCTATATCTCCATGGAAAAGGAACTTCAGAAAAAGTCGTTGGACCGGTTCTTCCGAAATGAGTACCAGAAGCTGGTCAATTTCGTCAGGAAGAACCTCGATGAACGCTATTATGAAGCTTCTCCGGAGGATATCATACAGGACGTTGCGCTGGGTTTGATAGACAAGCTTGATCTGGACACCCAGATTGGAAATCTAACCGGTTACATATACCGGTCGGTAAAAAATAAAATCATCGATTTCCAGAAGAAAAAGCAACGGACTGTTTCGATTGAAAACTTCACGGACAGAAAAAACGAGAATTATTTACTTAATACGCTGACAGATGAAACATTAGCAGAAGAAAACGATTACGCGGATATAGAGCCGGAAATGCTGAAACAGGCTATCTTAAAGCTGAGGCCTGATGAACAGGCGCTAATCATTGCAACTGAATTTGAGCAGCGCTCCTTTGAAGAACTATCCGCAGAATGGGATACTCCGATAGGGACACTGCTTTCGCGCAAACACCGGTCTCTTTCAAAATTACACAGGATATTATTAAACAATCAAACAATAAACAATGTAAATCATGGAAACAACAGATAATAAATATCAAAAAAGATCTTGCTGTGGTGGAAAGAAACACCGCATTGGATGGATCATATTGGGGGTTTTAGGAGCTACCGCGTTTGCATTCCTTTTTGGTGCGGTGGTAATGTGGCTCTGGAACTGGCTGATGCCGGTCATTTTCAGCCTCGGTGTTATTACTTACTGGCAAGCGGTTGGCCTGGCAATACTGGGCAGGCTCCTGTTCGGCAGTTTACATCATGGGGGTTCTCACAACAAGGGAAGGCACAATTTCGGACCCTGGAAACACAGGTCTCATATGAGTGAGGGTAGCAATTGTATGAATTACGCTCATGGTTCAAAATGGAGCCACTATGATCAGTACTGGAATGAAGAGGGAGAACAATCGTTCAATGACTATTTGAAGCGTAAAGGTGAGAATCCTGTAAAAGAATAACTCTCTGCTTTCTTTTTCTGCTGGAAAAATCGGAGTTATTGACCACCCTTCCGTGGCATTCAAAATCGGCACGAAGTGTTTTGAATGATCGGCTTGTCCACACCTATTTCCGGATATACTGAAAATCGGGATCGTTCGGAGAGCAGGACAGTCCCTTGCTCCCGCCGAACCGGTAACAGACCCCTACCAGCAGCAGGGTTGAGTTGGTATACCCTTTCATTTCCGCCCCGGGGAAATAACTGTCGTGCTCAAAATCGGAGACTGACGAACGGATATTGATCACACCCAGATTGTTGCGCACCTCCAGTGTGACAAAAAGGCTTTTCCAGACTGGAATGGACATTCCGCAGCCGGCCGTCACAGCCAGGTTGATGGGAAGGTATGCATCCGTTTCCTCCGCCACCTTCATTTTGTTTCCGTTTTCGGGCAGATGCCAGAGCGACTCCTGCAGCAGCAGGGAGAGACAGGGGCCGGCATTTACAAAGAACCTGATCCTGCCACCGAAGCTCCATTTCACCAGTAGGGGAAGGGAAAGGTAGTCGAGGTTGTATTGCAACATTCCGCCCGGGGGAAGCAAGGCTGAGTAATTGTTGGTTCTCGTGCTAACCCTCTCGTAATGCAGGGCCACTTTGGCCGAAAAGTTGCGGGCGAATCCATATTCACCATAAATCCCTGCCGCTCCTGCCAGCGAGAATTCCGACTGGCTGTATATGCTGTTGCTGCCATAGATGAGCGACAGGCCGGGACCGCCTTCGATCCCCGCAAGCCAGGAGCCTTTTTGTGCAAAAAGGGAGCCTGCCGGCGTGGCCAGGAGCAGGCAAGCAAAAAGAATCATTGTTTTGTTCATGCAGTTACAAAATTAGCGTTATTTCCACTTGACTCATATTTTAATATTTTAACTTTGTTCTATGAAAAAAACACCCTTGTTCATTGTCGTCCTCCTGCTGTTAAGCAGTTCATTATTTGCCCAGGTCAGTATCAATGCTAACAATACCCCGCCTGATAATTCGGCAATGCTTGATGTGAAATCAACCAATAAGGGTTTTCTTCCTCCCCGGATGGACCTTACTCAGATAGGCTTAATCCCTTCTCCTGCCGAAGGGTTATTTGTTTTCAATACAACCGGCAAGTACTTTGTTTATCACGATGGTACTGTTTGGCGCAAAATGGATAACACGTTGGTGGACTTTGGATATGCTGTTGGCCAAAACCGTTTGGGAGGCATTATTTTTTATATCGATGGTACAGGGCAGCATGGGTTAATTTCAGCGGCCACCGACCAGAGTACCGGAGCACTATGGGGTTGCTACACTGCCCTCCTCGGGGGCACTTCTGCCGTAATTGGTTCGGGACAATCCAATACTACTCATATTGTGAATGTATGTGGCGAAGCCGGCATTGCAGCCCGGATATGCAATGATCTTGTATTGGGTGGATTCAGCGATTGGTTTTTACCATCGAAGGACGAGCTCAATCAAATGTACCTGAAAAAAACCGTGATTGGTGGTTTTGCTGATTCCTACTATTGGAGTTCATCCGAGTACAATGAATACTACGCCTGGTTCCAGCTTTTCACGGATGGCAGTTCGAACCTTTCCGGCAATTATAAGTACATTCCAAAATATGTGCGTGCCGTGCGGGCTTTTTAACAACTACTAACACATGAACATTTCAAAAACTCAAAAGAGGTGGGGCCTCATTTTGTTATTGCCAGCTGTGATTGCCATACTGGCATTATATCCGTTGCCGCCGCAAGCTCCCATCCGATATTACGACAGGCAAAGCGGCTTGTTAAAAACGGAAAAAGTGGCTGGCGAAAAGTGGCTGGTGTGGCTGTATAATAATCCGGTTGGCGAAGCAACCTTGTGGGCGCTGGCCAAAAGAAAGGTGGTTTCGTCTGTTTATGGCAACAGCATGGATCGTGCTTCATCGACCAAAAAAATAGGACCCTTTGTTGAAGAACTCGATATCGACATGAGTACCGCCCAAAAACAGGAGTTCAGCTCTTTCAACGATTTCTTTACCCGGAAACT
>CAZVNF010000070.1:0-18565 GCA_964628215.1 uncultured Draconibacterium sp. | reverse complement strand
TTAAACATTGATGATGTGAATAAAACGGCGGCAAAAATAAAAAAAAATCAAAAAAACAAATATGCCTGAAGAATAATTTTAATCGGAAATAATATATCTTAGCGTGAAATATCCAATGAGGGTCTGTCAATCACCGGTTTGATTAAATACCCGGAAATAATGAATAAAGGGAAACTCCTTTCATCAGCTGAAAACCTGGAACTGATCTTTAATCTCAGTCATGATGCGGTTTTGATTACACGCATGGACGATGGTTCCATTGTTAGAATCAATGATGGTTTTACAAGATACACAGGGTTTAACCGTACCGAAGCGATTGGGAAATCAACCCTGGAGATCAACATATGGAAAGACCGGGCCGATCGCATGAAACTTGTTTCCAAACTTAATCAGACCGGATTTTGTGAAAACCTGGAAGCAGTGATTGTTCGCAAGGATGGAAGTCATTTCACAAGTCTGGTTTCAGCACAGCTTATCATGTTCAATGAAGTGCCTCACATTGTAAGCGTTGTTCGTGATATCACCGAGCGTAAGCGGGTGGAGGCAATCCTGCGTGTAAGTGAGGAAAAATACCGGATTTTATTCCAAAATTCGCCTGATGCCTACCTGATCATTGTAGATGGGGTGTTTGTTGACTGTAACAAAGCTACTGAAAACATGTTGCGCGGTGACCGGACACTCATCGTGGGCAAAACACCGGATGCATTATCCCCTGAATTCCAGCCTGATGGCCGGTTGTCTAAAGAGGCAGCCCGGGAAAGAATCACCCAGGCATTCAATTGCGGCCTTAAAACCTTTGAATGGGTTCATCGCAGGTTCGACGGAACCGATTTATTGGTTGAGGTATCCATCGTAACGATGCAACTCGAAGGACAAACAGCCTTGTTCACTACCTGGCGCGACATTTCACTTCACAAGCAGGCAGAAGAGGCTCTCAAACAGTCGTCAACCCGGCTCACCCTGGCTACCCGTGCCGGGGGTGTAGGAGTATGGGACTGGGACCTTGTGAATAATATTTTGCTGTGGGACGATCAGATGTTTGCCCAGTATGGAGTAGATAAGGATACTTTCTCCGGTACATTTGATGCCTGGAAGTCCGGTTTGCTTCCCGATGAACAGGAAACCGCGACAAGTGAAATTCAAAAAGCAATAAACGGCGAGAAGGAATTTAATACCGAATTCCGCGTGGTATGGCCCGATGGTTCAATCCATAACATTAAGGCACTTGCTGTGGTTCAAAGGGATGATTCAGGCAAGCCCTTACGCATGGTAGGAACGAACTGGGACATAACTGAACAGAAAAACACAGAGTCGGTGCTCTTAAATGCCAGGCAGGAAGCTGAAATTGCAAACAGAGCCAAGAGTTCATTCCTGGCGAATATGTCGCATGAAATCAGAACCCCTTTGAATGCGATCATTGGCTTTTCACACCTGATGAACCGCGACAAGGCATTATCTGATGCACAACAGGAATATAATACTTCCATTATCCGGGCTGGTGAACACCTGCTGTCACTGATCAACGACATACTTGAATTGTCAAAAGTAGAAGCAGGCCGTGTTATGTTACACCCCGGGAATGTTGATCTGCAAGCCTTATTGCAGGAGATACAGTTGCTTTTCAAAGAACGGGCCCGGTCAAAGCACCTTAAATTCCATATTGAAACCGCCGGAAACCTTCCCCGTTACGTGATCGCTGATGAGAGTAAAGTGCGCCAGATACTCATCAACTTAATTGGAAATGCTATAAAATTCACAGAGGAAGGAGGAGTTTCAGTAAATACCCGTGTAGAAAACAGAACGGAAGGTATCAGCCACCTTATTGTTGAAATCAAAGATTCGGGCCCCGGAATCCCCGAACACGAACAAAAAAACCTGTTTAAACATTTTGTACAAACAAGCTCCGGGGTAAACCAGGGGAGTGGAACTGGTTTGGGACTTGCACTGAGCCGTGAACTGGCCATTTTAATGGGTGGTGATATAACCTTGGCCAGTACCGTCGGTAAAGGGTCGGTATTTACTTTTCATCTGGAAATAAAAGCGGGAGTAATTAACGCCCATGACCCAAATCGGGCAAAGAGGGTGGTATGCATCGATAAAGGGGATAAACCCTATCGTATACTTGTGGCAGATGATAAAAAAGAAAACCTTAATGTAGTCATAAACCTCCTGAAACTGGTAGGATTTGAAACAATTGACGCATTAAATGGGAAAGATGCAATTGAAAAATCTGAACAGTGGAACCCTGATCTCATTTTAATGGATTTGCGTATGCCCGTTATGGATGGCTTTGAAGCAACCCGTCGTATCAAATTATCTGAAAAAGGTTCTGCTATTCCAATTATCGCGCTGACTGCCTACATGTTCGAAGGTGATCGTGAAAAAATTGAATCAATGAACATACAAGGCTACATCAGCAAACCATTCAGCGAAAATGAATTGCTGGGTACCATTGGAAACATTTTGGGCATTACCTATATTTACGAAGAAGAATCTGATCTTTTGGATGGTCGGTCACCGAATGACGACGAAGAAATTGCGAAGGAGGTTTCTGAATTATCAGAAAGCCTGCGCATGAAAATGCTGGATGCTCTTGCTGTGGCCGATATAAAACAACTTAAAAAAATTATCAACGGTATTGAAGAGGATTACCCTGACCTGGCCAGATTTCTGATGAAACTTGCCCGAAACTACGATTACAGTCATTTGCAAAAAATACTTAACAACTTACCGGATGCATAATGATTCACTTCATAACCAGGCAATTCCCAACATTCTGATTGTTGATGATGTTCCTGCCAACCTGCAGGTGTTGGGAGACATATTAGAAGATGAAGGATATAAAGTAAGGCCGGTCCTCAACGGACCACTGGCACTTCAGGTTGCGGAAAAAGAAAAGCCCGACCTCATCCTGCTTGATATTATGATGCCCGGAATGAACGGATTTCAGGTATGCCGCAGTTTAAAGGAAAACCAAAATCTTAAAATGGTTCCGGTTATCTTTATCAGTGCGTTAAACGAAACAGATGACATTGTAAAAGCATTGTCAGAAGGGGGTGAAGATTATATCCCTAAACCATTTAAAGCGGAAGAGGTTAAAGCCCGGGTTGCCACACACCTTAAACTTTACAGGCAAAGCAAAGAACTTCAGGAACTTAATAAAAACCTTGAAGAACGGGTAATTGAACGCACACTTCAACAGGAACTTACAAATAAAAAACTCTCCTTTCACCTGAAAGAGCTTGAGCAGTTTACTTTTATTACCTCCCATGATCTTCAGGAGCCATTGCTCACCCTCACCAACTTTACCCAGCTGGTCAGGGAAGAATACGCAGATAAACTTGACGAAACCGGCAACAAATACATTGATTTTATTTACAACTCCTCAGTGCGCATGAAAGCTATGGTGAAAGGTTTACTTGACTATTCTTTATTGGGAAAAGAGAGGATCATTTCGCTGGTTGATTGTAAAAAAGTTGTCAGCGCTGTGGTTTCTGACATGGATGATTTAATAACTGCAAGCAAGGCTGGGGTCTCCTGTCATCAGCTTCCCGAATTGTATGCCAGTGAAACAGAATTGAGGCTCCTGTTTCAGAACCTGCTTAATAATGCTGTGAAATTCTGCAGAAAGGACATTGATCCGGCAATTGACATCTCAGCGGTGGACCAGGGAGCAGAATGGCTGTTTTCTGTGGAAGACAATGGCATCGGGATTGAGGATAAATACAAAGAAAAGATCTTTGTAATTTTCAAAAGGTTGCACAAACGAGAAGACTTCCAGGGAACTGGGATTGGCCTGGCGCACTGTAAAAAAATCGTGGAACTGCATGGAGGAGATATATGGATGGAGCCAAATAAACATGGAGGATCCACATTTAAATTTACAATACCCATACGCAACGGCAACAGCTAACAACTCATCTCTCCGGCATTTTTTTTGGCCGACAACAGGTTGTATGCTCCTTTCACAACCACCCTGGCTGTTTTAATATCCAGCCCGTCCGGCAGCCTGATTTCTGTATACCCGCCGTCGGTCACACCCTTTTGGATTTCAACCATCCGGTATTCAGTAAACTGCCTGCCATTTTCCTCCTTGTCTTTATCGAAAAGGAAAATATAATCCTTATCATCAAAACTCACAATGGCTTCCGAAGGAAGTGAGGTAACCTGGCTGGTGGATGCTTCAATAATGGCATTTACGTACATCCCCGGAAGTAAGTTCTTACAGGCACCTGTTACGGTTGCATACACTTTATAGGTTTTATCCGTGTTCACCGATCTGCCCGTTTGATATATGAGTGCATCATGTTGTTCTGTTTCATTGTTGATAAAGAACCTGATCTTCTGACCGGAGGCTACCTTGTCAGCATCTTTTTCAAACAGGGTCAGCTCCAGGTAAAGCTTTTCGCTGTTAACAATCTCAAACAGCACATCGGTGGGTGCAACGTATTTGCCGATATTTATGTTCACCGATTTTACAAAACCTGAAATTGGTGAAACCACTGAAACAGACCGGCTGATATCATCTTCGTGCAATGTTGCCGGATTTATACCGATCATGGCAAGTTTTTGTTCCAGTGCTTTTACTTTGGCTTTCAAACTTTTGTAATCAGAGGTTACCTGCTGCAGGTTTTTTTGCGAATATACGTCCTCTTTATACAATTCAGTGTGCCTGTTATAATCCGCTTCCGCGAATTCCAGTTTGCTTTTTGCTTCCAGGTAGTCTTGCTGAACATCAACGAATTCCTGGTTTTCAAGAATAGCCAGGGTTTGGCCTTTGGTAACGGCATTGCCCGGCATAAGCATGGCACTTTTCACAAAACCACCAAACGGCATGCATACCGTAGCCAGGTTTTGCGGAGGCACCCCAACAGTGCCGTTTACCTTTATGTTTCCACTGAGCGAGCGCATTTCTATGACCCCGGTCTCTATGTTCGCCAATTTTACCTGGTCGGCTCTGAGTTCGACAATATCGGGAGGCAGAACTTCAACCGGTCCGGCCTCTTCACTTGTTTTTTTCCCTCCGTTACAGGATAAAAATACGCCTGTGATTACGGCGAGCAATATGATTTGAAAAAATCTGCATGTTTTCATGATGATGATGTATTAAAATATTTTCCCGGTTATATAATCAAGATTGATAATTGTTTGATTTACATTGTTGATGGCATCAAGATGGCTTTGCTTGATGTCAAGCGCCCTGTTAAGGGTGATGATGTAGTCGAGGTAGTCGAGGGCACCGGCCTTGAAACTGTGAGTCGCCTGATCGATGATCATACTGGCCTCGGGACCAGCCTCCTTTTCATAGTAGCTTACACTGGCGGAATATTTGGAATATTCATCGAGCAGCGAGAAGTAATTGCTTCGCATTTCGCTGGCAAAATGTTCCTCACTGGCCCTGGCTGACTGTTCCTGTATTTTTGCAGCTTTGGTTTTCAATATCCCCGGCCCAAACCAAAGCGGGATGGAAATTCCTGCCTGTAATCCGTTGAAACGGTTTCCATAGTCAAAGGTTTGGGCTGCGCCATTCACCTCCTGGGTTCCCACCATGGTCTGGCTGAAGTACCCTATGTTTAAATCGGGCATCATCCGGCTGCGTTCGAGGTTACCGGTAATTTGTGCAACTTCCGTTTGCTGCCTGAAAAACCCCAGTGACGGATTTGCGGTCAATGCGGCACTGTCGCCATATGGTGTAAAATCAAGCCGCCGCAGGATGGTGTCGGAAGGGATGATCGCGGTGACCGAATTGAGAAGGGTCTTCAGTTTCCTTTTGTAAATCCCCACATCTGCCTGTACCTGCTGCAGCTGGTTTTTAATTTCCAGGCTTTGGGTTCTCGCGGTGATCATTTCCAAACGGTTTGTTTCCCCGGTTCGGGCTCTCAGTTCCGAAGCGCGGTAAAACCCTGAGTACAGACTGTCCTGGTATAACAACAGGTTGTATTTCGAGCAAAGGTAGGCCAGCTGCCAGTAAACCTGTTTTACCCGGGTGGCTGTTTCGAGCATGGTCTCTTTCAATTGCCATCCGGCACTTTTCAGGTTGGCATTTGATAGCTTGTGTTGATTGATGTACACCCCCGGAAATGCAAACTCCTGGGAAATGGTGAAACTGTTGTCGTTCTGATAGGAGTTAAATTGTCCATACTGCCCTTCAATCAAGGTTTTTGGAAGATCCCAGGAAGCACCTTTCAATGCCTTTTGCCCGGCTGAAAAATAATCGGCTGCCCTGATGGAAAGGTTGCTGTCAAGCGCTATTTGAATCGCCTCCCGGATGTCGACCTTTTTTTGTTTTTGTGCTGACACATTCAATGCTGCCGGTAAAATCATGATTAACAGCAAGATTCCTGTTATGACCTGATTTTTTCTGCGGAAAAATAATCTTGTTAAAAATCCGGAAGAGAATATGATATAAAACACAGGAAGGACAATCAGGGTAAGCAGGGTAGCACTGATCAGGCCTCCGATGACCACCGTTGCCAGTGGCTTTTGCACCTCTGCCCCAGCCGATGTTGACAAAGCCATGGGGAGGAATCCAAAGGATGCAACTGCCGCCGTCATAATGATGGGTCGCAACCTTGAATGCAACCCTTTAAAAATCCGTTGGGTGACGTCGGTGATTCCCTCTTTTTCCAGCCGGTTAAACTCGGCAATCAGCACGATGCCATTCAGCACGGCCACTCCAAACAGTGCGATGAAACCGATGCCGGCTGAAATCGAAAAATTCATGTCGCGCATCCACAAAGCAAAGATCCCTCCGATAGCCGACATCGGCACCGCGGTGAATATGATCAGTGTTTGCGTTACTGAATGAAATGCAAAATAGAGGAGTACAAATATCAGCAGCAAGGCAACCGGGACTGCGATGGCCAACCTGTTTTTGGCGGCTTCGAGGTTCTTGAACTGCCCGCCATACGAGAGGTAATAGCCGGTTGGGAGCTTAACCTGCCGGTCAACCTTTTCGGTAACTTCCTTTATCGCACCTTCCACGTCGCGGTTCCTTACATTGAAGCCTATCGTGATGCGTCGTTTGGTATCTTCGCGTGAAACCTGAGCAGGTCCCGACCTGATCGAAATATCCGCCACCTGGTCAAATGGCAGTTGCGATCCGTTTGGAAGGGCGATGGTAAGATTTTTCACATCCTCCAGGTTCTGACGATAATCCTTGTCAAGCCGCACAACCAGCCCGAACCGTTTCTCTTTATCATACACCACCCCGGCCTGACTGCCGGCAAAAGCCGCACGCAGCAACCGGTTTACTTCGTCAACAGAGAGGCCGTACTGGGCAAGGCGGTCGCGGTTGTAATCAACCTGTACCTGGGCCAACCCGGTAACCTTCTCCACGTTTATGTCTTCGACTCCTTCGATCTTCAGAATGATCTTTTCCACCTCAGCCGCTTTTTCCGACAAGGTTTCCAGGTCATCCCCGAAAATTTTGATGGCAATATCCTGCTTCGATCCGGTCATGAGTTCGTTGAACCTCATTTGGATCGGCTGCTGAAACTCAAATTTAACACCTGCCAGTGTGACCAGTTTTTCCTGCATCTTTTCAACCAGCTCCTCCCGGCTTTCAGCAGAGGTCCATTCGCTTTTATCTTTAAGTGTAATAATGTAATCCCCTGTTTCCATGGGAGTGGGATCTGTAGGGATCTCTCCCGCACCTATCTTGCACACGGTGTGTTTTATTTCGGGAAAATTATCCAGCAGGATCCGGTTTGCCTTGATCACAGTTTCAACCGTGTTGGTGAGGGACCCGCCCTGCAACGTAATGACGCTGGAAGCCAGGTCGCCCTCCTCCAGCTGAGGAATAAATTCACCCCCAAGCCGGCTGAAAATAAAAAGGCTGAAAATAAAAATCGCGAATGAAGCGCCGGACACTGCCAGTTTGTGGCGGAGCGACCAGGCAATAACAGGGTTAAATACCTTCTGAATCCAATCCATCAGTTTGTCTGAAAAATTTCGTTTGTGTTCGGTCTTTTTGCTCAGAAACAGTGCAGTAGCCATGGGAACGTAGGTAAGCGAAAGGATGGCCGCACCTAAGATGGCAAATGCAACAACCTGTGCCATGGGCCTGAACATTTTTCCCTCAATGCCAACCAGTGCCATGATCGGGAGGTACACGATGAGGATGATCATTTGACCAAAGGTGGCCGAACTCATCATGCGTTTGGCCGATTCAAATACGGTTTCGTCCATTTGTGCCTGGGATAGCTTTGCAACTCCCGCATGGTGGTGCTTGTTTAAATATATCCGGTGCACCGCACTTTCAACAATGATGACGGCTCCGTCAACAATTAGTCCGAAGTCAATGGCACCCAGGCTCATAAGGTTGCCCGACACGCCGAAGAGGTTCATCAGTGAAATGGCAAACAACATTGAAAGCGGGATAACCGAAGCCACAATCATGCCAGCCCGGATGTTGCCAAGCAAAATGACCAGGATGAAAATCACAATCAGCGCCCCTTCGATCAGGTTGGTTGAAACGGTGCCGATGGCACGGCCAACCAGGTCGGACCGGTTCAGAAATGGTTCGATGGTGACCCCTTTGGGCATCGATTTCTGAATAGACCGTATGCGTGTTTCAACATTTTCGATCACCTCATGGGCATTGGCTCCCTTGAGCATCATCACCACACCCCCAACTGCTTCGGAGGTGTCCACTACAAAGGCACCGTAACGGGTGGCGCTTCCATATTGAACGGTTGCCACATCTCTGATCAGAACAGGTATCCCTGACACAGTTGAACGAACCACGATCTTCTCTATGTCATCGAGTGACTTTACCAGCCCGATGCCACGGATAAAATAGGCCGTTGGGTTTTTGTCGATATAGGCGCTGCCCGTGTTCTCATTGTTTTTCTCAAGGGCCTGGAAAATATCGGTAAGTGTCAGGTTCATACCCCTCAGCCTTTCGGGATTTACGGCAATTTCGTACTGTTTGACAAAACCTCCATAGCTGTTAATATCGGCCACCCCGGATGTACCAAGCATTTCACGGCGTACAACCCAATCCTGCAGGGTACGCAACTCCATGGGTGGGTATTTTTTCTCATATCCCCTATCTACGGCAAGGCGGTACTGGTAAATTTCGCCCAGCCCGGTGCTGATTGGGGCGAGTTCTATCTTCGCCATTCCTGCCGGAATCATTTCTTCTGCTTCCCTGAGCCTTTCGCTGAGTTGCTGCCGGGCCCAGTAAACATCAACGCCATCTTTGAAAACAACCGTAACAACCGACAGCCCCAGACGCGAAATCGACCTTAATTCAATGATATCCGGAATGTTGGCAACGGCCACCTCGATGGGGGCTGTGATGAAACTCTCCACTTCCTGCACTGCCAGTGATGGAGCAATCGAAATAACCTGCACCTGGTTGTTGGTGATATCGGGAATGGCATCGATAGGCAACCGGGTAAGGGAGTAGCTACCCCATCCAATCAATGCAACTACGAACAAACCAATTATGAATTTATTCCTTATGGAAAAACGAATGATACGTTCGATCATGATGAAAATGCATTAAGTTAATACCTGTTTTTACCGCTTATAGACAATGGTGCAAATTACTTGTGTTCAAGTACATGCATTTAGCGCCTTAGCGCTTTGGCGGTAAGAAAAACCATAATATGAGGAACCATTTCAGGGTATTAACCTATTTTAGGCGGCTGCCAGAATGCCACCGAAAAAGAAGATACGGAGGGTGAAAATTCAGTGAGGATTGACCTTTGGAAACAGTAGTAAGGCTGGCTGACAAATGTTCCCTGGACTATGGTAACCGTAACACTGCAGCAGGAACAGATGCAAAAGGGAGAACAGTCATCAGCATGGTCGCCGGAATTGCATGGATCGTGTTCGGAAGTTTGCCCGGAACCCGGGTTGCTGATATGCAGTGGTTCATCCACGCATGGTGCGGAAACAAGGTAAAAAACGTAAATACTCAGAAGAAATGCGAAATATTTCATGAACTATTAACGCTAAGAAGCAATATGCAAAATTACAATAAAAACCGAAACATTCTATCGCACGAATGTATGGCCTAAATAAGTCGCCATGAGTCCGAGGAAAACACTCAGGCTGGTATACACGGCGAAATATAAAAAATCACCATTTTTAAGCAGGGTAATATTTTCCCCGGCAAAAGCTGAAAAAGTGGTAAATCCTCCACAAAAACCAACGGTAAGGAACATTCTCCATTCAGGGCCCGGGATATCTCCTTTCTCGGCCAGACCGTAAAAAATCCCAATGAGCAGGCATCCTGTAATATTCACGATGAAAGTACCAAAAGGGAACGATGAAAGAAACAGGTTTTGAAAATAACGGGAAGCGAGAAAACGGGCGACAGTTCCAAAAAAACCACCGGTACCTGCAATCAGGATCAACTTTATCATATGGTGTGGAAATTTAGTTTTTCCGCAGCCATCAGGATTACTTCGCCCGTAGCCGGTAAAGAGAATTCAGGTTCTGTTTCATGGTTGTCAATGGAGGAGATGGCATCTTTTATGGCCAGCCAAACCGACAATGACAGCATAAACGGAGGCTCTCCTACCGCCTTGCTGCTGCGAATGGTTCCTTCATTGGGCACACCTTTCAGCAATTCCACCCTGAAATCCTTCGGAATATCATTGATTGTGGGGATTTTGTAGGTATCCGGGGAGTGGGTCAGCAGGTTCCCTTTCCTGTCCCATTTGATCTCCTCGGTGGTACACCACCCCACTCCCTGGATAAATCCTCCTTCAACTTGTCCAATGTCGAGTCCTTCATTGATAGAATCTCCTGCATCGTGAAGAATATCCGCCCGGAGCAACCGGTGGCGGCCGGTAAGGGTATCAATTATCACCTCCGAAACAGCCATACCGTAGGCGTAGTAGAAAAATGGCTTACCCTGTCCTGTTTCACGATCAAAAAACAGCCCCGGCGTATGGTAATAGCCGGTTGAGCTCAAACTTACCTGGTTCAGGCGGGCAAGGCTGCATAAATGCTCAAAGGCGATTTTGAGATCCGGGTATTCCCTGTCAAAAATAAAATCATCGCGAAATTCAATGTTTTCGGCAATAAAGGTGCAACCCGGGTGGAGGGCAGATAGTTCAGCTACTGCCAGTTTGATCAGCCTGGCCCTGATAATCCCGATGGCATTTTTAACTGCCATGCCATTCAGGTCGCAGCCGGATGAAGCTGCCGTGGGAGAAGTGTTGGGGACTTTGGAAGTATTGGTGGCATTCACTTTCACCCGCCCGGGCGAGATGCCCAGTTCTGCGGCTGCAATCTGCAGTATTTTGGTGTGAAGGCCTTGTCCCATTTCAGTTCCGCCATGGTTTACCAGCACGGTTCCATCCGTGTATATGTTTACCAGCGCCCCGGCCTGGTTCAGAAATGAAGTGGTGAAGGATATCCCGAATTTTACCGGAGTGAGGGCAAGTCCTTTTTTAACAAATTCATTTTCATTGTTAAACCGGTTGATCTCCTGCCGGCGCTGGAGGTAGGAAGATGTACCCTGCAGTTTGCCAAACATGCCGTTCAGGCGATTGTTTTCCACCTGCTGGCCGTAAGGGGTCAGGTGGTTTTTCGTGGGTTTATAAAAGTTCATGAACCGGATTTCGGCAGCATCCTTCTTCAGGAAACGGGCAATACGGTCGATGGCATTTTCAATAACAGCCATTCCCTGGGGGCCTCCAAATCCCCTGAAAGCGGTATTTGACGGAAGATTGGTCATCCAGGCCTGCCCGGTAATGGAAACATTGGGAAGGTAATAAGCATTGTCGGCATGCAGCATGGCCCGTTCGAGGATAGCCCGTGAAAGGTCGGTTGAGGAGCCGGCATCTGAATTCAATTCAACTTTATACGCGGTTATCAATCCCTGGTCGTTAAATCCGATTTCATACTTTGAAAGGAACCGGTGTCTTTTACCGGTCATGATCTGGTCATCGTCGCGAAACAGGTGGATCTTTACGGGCCGTTTGGTGGCATTGGCCATCAATGCCGCCCAGGCAGCCACATGATTTCCCTGTGTCTCCTTTCCGCCGAAAGCACCGCCCAATCGTTTCACCTCCACCTCCACGTCGTTTTTCCGGATGCCCAGAACTTCCGCTGCAATTGCCTGGGTTTCGGCCGGGTTCTGGCTTGAAGCATAGATCAGCATTTCCGCTCCCTCCCCCGGAACCGCCAGTGCCGTTTGCGTTTCAAGATACCAGTGCTCCTGTGCCCCGGTTCGGAGTACTCCCGTTATCCGGTGTGGCGCAATTTTCAATGCAGCATCCGGATCTCCGCGCTCAATTTTCCGTACCGGGGCAAAGGGCTTATTTGAAGCCATAGCAGATTCGATGTCAAGAATTGCGGGCAGAGATTCATATTCGATGCGGATAAGTTCCTCTGCTTCGAGGGCGGCTTCCCGGGTATCAGCAGCAATGAGGGCAATTGCCTGACCGATGAACGTGACTTCCTTTTCGGCAAGGCAGCACTCGTCATGGATCACCGGTCCCATCTGGTTCTCACCGGGAATATCCCGGGCGGTCAGAATACACCTGACTCCCTGTACCAGTAACGCTTCAGAAAAGGTAATTTTTCTGATAAGGGCGTGGGCTTGCCGGCTGTATACCACCCTGCCGTGAAGCATTTGACTGCTCACAGGCATATCTTCAATGAATACTGATTCGCCGGTAACATGTTTTTCGGCGCTGTCGTGTGGTTGAGGGTGTAGCATTTCCTGTGGTTGATTTGATGCTCCCCTGCCCTCTCCCTAATCTCCGGGAAAGGATGTGGAATGGGGTAATGTTGTTTCGATAAAAAATTTTAGTAAAAGATTTTTGGCAACGGCTGTCCGGTATCCGGCTTCAGCTCTTGCATCTGAAATGGGGTTAAATTCATTGATTAACATCGACATGGCGAGCTCAACAGTTTCACGGGACCAGGATTTACCTTTAAGAAAGTTTTCTGTGTTTATGGCACGGGCAGGTGCTGACGCCATACCACCATAAGCCAGAATAACTTCATCCACAGTTCCCTGAGAAAGTTCAAGCCGGAAAGCAGCACTTACCGTAGAGATATCCATATCCTCCCGCTTTGACACTTTATATGCTGATATACAGGTATTTGTTTTAGATTTCGGGATGATGATCTCTGTAATCAGTTCATCCGCCCTCAGGGAGGTTTTCCGGTAACCAATAATAAAATCTTCAATTCCGATGGTCCTTTCCGCCTCGTGAGAACGGATTTTGATCATTGCCTTGTAGGCAAATAACAGGGGCAGGGTATCGCCAATGGGGGAGGCTGAAGCCACATTTCCGCCAAGGGTCGCCATGTTCCTGATCTGGAGGGAACCGAATACCTTAAGAATTCCGCAAAGCTCAGGCAGCTTTCCTTCGGCTAACACCCTGACTTTTTCCATTGGCAGTCCGGCACCAAAGGCATATGCGTTTTGGTCTTCCCTGAATTGACGCAGTTCTTTCACATCGGAAAGGTCGATGAGTCCGGTTAGCAGTTCTTTATTCTTGGTCTGCCGCAGGGCTACATCTGTTGAACCGTTGATCAGGATGGCTGAGGGGTATTCTTTCCTGGTCCTGAGGGCTTCCGGCAGGGTGAATGGTTTTATATAATATTGTTTCCCTTTTCTGAATTCCCTGGTGCGGGTGTTGGCGGTAATTTCGTTCAACAGGCCAATCACCCCCGATTCATACTGCGAAAAATGGTCTGTTCCGTTTCCTGAACAGGTTTTCCCGGCGGCTTCGAGGATAGACTGATACCCGGTACAACGGCACAAATTGCCGGTAAGAGCATCTTCAATAATTTCACGCGACGGATTCTGGTGATTCTTAAACAGGCCAAAAAGTGACATCACCATACCGGGAGTACAGTAACCGCACTGGCTGCCATTTGTTTTCACCATCATTTCCTGAACCGGGTGGAGAACTTTATGTTTTTCTTTGAAAAAAGCAAGATTTTCAACGGTAATCAGCTGTTTGCCATGGATCATAGGTAGAAATAACAGGCAGGAATCAATGGTACGGTAAACCAGTTTTCCATGGTCCCCGACTTGCGCCAGAACAACGGTGCAAGCGCCACAATCCCCTTCGGCACAACCCTCTTTGGTCCCTTTGTGGGCCTGCAGGGAGCGGAGATAATTCAACACTGTGGTGGTAGGTCTGATTCCTGTGGATTCAGAAAAATCAACCGCCACAATGCAATCATCAAATACAAATCGAACGGGTTCCTGCATGGTCAATCAATTTACCAGTTATTCGAAACGGCGGTATTCCTTACATCAATCAGTTTGGCCAGGATGCTGATGGCAATTTCCCGGGGTGTTTCTGCCCTGAATTTAATTCCTACAGGCATATCAACCGCTGCAAGTTCTTCCTGCGTGAGAATCTTTTCTTCCAGAAAACGGTTTTTCAGGAGATCAACCTTGCGCGTACTCCCGATCATACCGAGGTAGGCATGTGGCTTTCCGGCCACAGCCGCCAGAATTTCTTCGTCAAAGCTATGCTTTGGGGTCACAATCACGATATAGGTGTTATGATCAAAAACGGCCTCTGAAATAGCTTCGAAATAATCCCTGGCAATGCAAGTGAATCCGGAAAAAAAATCATCTGTAAAAATTTCTTCCCTGGGATCAAAAATTGTGACTGAAAAATCCAGGTCCCGCGCAAATCCTGCGAGCGCTTTCCCGATATGTCCTGCACCAAATATAAATAGTTTTTGCAAAGGGTTCAGGGGTTCAATATACACCTCCATGGTTCCCCCGCAATGCATGCCGAGGTCTTTGCCAAGGTTGAAGGTTGCTTTGACCGGTTTCCCGGTCCCGATTTGTTGCACCGCCATTTCGGCCACCTCCTTTTCGATGCTGCCGCCCCCGATACTTCCGTAAATGTTCCCATCGGCATATACGATCATTTTTGCCCCCTGTTTCCGCGGAGTGGATCCCATTGTGTCAATGACAATACAGAGTGCAGCAGCAACCTGCCCGTTGATGATCTCTTCTGCTTTGGCAAAAATTCGCTGCATGTTTTGGTGCAAGTTAATAATCAAACGAACTTATGCTGGTAAAATTACAACATTTTCCGCGAATTCCCATTCCATTGAAGGAACTCTCTGTAATCATCCGGTGAGTTTATATTTGAGCGGATCCGTTTATCGGAAAAGGGCACTTCAACGCGGGGAAAACGCTGAAGTTCCTGCCGGAAATCGAATTCACCCGTCAGGTTACGAAAATAATCTGCCATTCTGTCTCCCATAAGCAGCGGGTGCCCGGCCCTGCCATGATATACCGGAACGGCATAACCCTCAGAAATTGCCGAACCAACCAGTTTATCCAGGAGCTCTGATTCGATGAACAGGTTGTCGATGTTTTGGATAAAACAGGCCTTCCCGTAAGGAACTTGTCTCAGTCCTAGTTGAATAGAAAAGGATCGCCCCTTTTCAACCGAATGGTTTACCACTGTTATCGTGTTTTCTGCCGGAGATAATTTTGGTTCAACCCGTGCATTTACCACCAGAACAACCGGACTGCAGCCATATTTCACAAAACTATTGACAAGATGGCCGGCAAAGGTCAACCCGTTACCGGCAGGAAGCAATGCCTTGTCGGAGCCCATCCGGGATGAATTGCCGGCGGAAGGGATTACTGCTGAGATTTGCGGGTGCATGGGTGTTTTTTGTCTGGAAAAAATTATAAATGAATGACGAATATGCGAATGACGAATATGCGAATAATTCGGTAATTCAACATCTTACCGTTTAATTTTCCGAGAATGTGTCACGTCCCGTCATTCCCATATTCGTCATTCCCATATTCGTCATTTATTCATCCGTCATTCATTTTTTCCCGGACCTTTTTTGGCAGTTTTGCCCTGACCAATTCATACGACTGCCTGACATATTTCTCCCATTCCTTTTTACTGAAACGGCTTTGTTCCAAAACAGTTACCCATTGCCGGCGGGCAAAATGCGATGCCTGGATGATTTCGCCGGTCTGCGTAAGTTCGTCAAACTGCTCCTCCGGAATTTTAATTGCCACCTGCATGGGCGGATCAAGCCCGGTAAGACAAAATATTTTTCCCGCCACGGAAAAAACAAGATGGTTTTCCCATTTGATGTCTTCGGTTGTGGCCGGAAGACTTAAGCAAAACTCCCGAAGTTCTTCAATGTTCATCTGTCAAAAATACTAAATCAAACGATTATACGTATATTTGCAAAATAATTTCTTAAATTCCGCCCCCGTAACCGATTTTCGAGGGCTTTTTCGTGGTAAAAAACAAATCATGGAAGACACACCCAGGTTAACTTTTCCCGCTTTTTTTGAAACAACCCTTTCCAATTTCAGCGACCGCAATGCGATGGCACTGGTTGGACAACCACCCTTAACCTACCGCGAAGTTAACGACAGGGTGATGGCGGTAATCGCCTTCCTTGAAAAACTTGGAATCCGGTCTGGCGACAAAGTGGCTATTCTGAGCACAAATCAGCCTAACTGGGGAGTGGCTTACTATGCTGCAACCTTCATGGGCGCTGTAGTTGTGCCACTATTACCAGAGTTTCTCCCTACAGAAATATCTGCATTGCTTGAACATTCCGAGACGCGGATTATTTTCGCATCAGAGGGGTTGCTGCCAAAAGTGGCCGGGATTACCACAGGATTATTGCAGGAGGTAATAAAAATCGAAGATTTTTCGGTCGTCAGATGCAAAAATTGCCAGCAAACATTCGATCCGGGTTTGAGACCGAAAGGGGTCTATAACGTGGAAGAAGATGCCCTTGCCGCGATTATTTATACCTCAGGAACCACCGGAACCCCAAAAGGGGTCATGCTTTCACATAAAAATATTTGTTTCACGGCTGTCAAAGGACATGAGATTCAGCCTGTGAAAGAAACCGACCGCTTTCTTTCCATCTTACCGCTTTCCCATACCTATGAAAATACCCTCGGGCTGATACTTCCCATGTTTCGCGGTGCCTGCGTTTATTATCTTGGAAAGCCACCCACGCCGGCCCTGTTGCTCCCCGCCATGCTGGAAGTGAAACCTACCCTCATGCTTACGGTTCCGATGATCATTGAGAAGATTTTCCGTTCAAAAATCCTCCCCGCATTCACCGGAAACCAGGCAATGAGCCTGTTGTATAAAATAGCCCCCATCAGAAAAGTGCTGCACCGTATTGCCGGCAAAAAACTGCTGGAAACCTTTGGTGGCGAACTTGGATTTTTTGGCGTCGGCGGTGCAAAACTGAATAAAACCGTTGAACGGTTCCTTATTGAGGCCCGCTTTCCTTACGCGGTGGGCTATGGACTTACCGAATGCGCCCCGTTGCTTGCAGGGTTCAACCCACAAAACCCCACGCTGCAGTCGACCGGACCAGCCTGTATTGGTGTGGAACTTAAGATCGTAAAAACGGATGAACATTCCTCCGAAGGGGAAATTTGGGCCAAAGGCCCCAATATCATGAAAGGTTATTACAAAGAACCTCAGATGACCGCAGAGATCATGACTCCCGACGGCTGGCTGAAAACCGGTGATCTGGGCGCGTTCGATGACAATAACAACCTCTACATCAAAGGAAGGGTTAAAAGCATGATCGTGCGGTCGAATGGCGAGAATGTTTATCCCGAAGACATTGAATCGGTGATCAATAACTTCAGGTATGTGGTGGAATCACTGGTGGTGGAGAAAAAGGGAAAACTCATCGCCCTGGTACATTTCAACCAGGAGGAGATTGAACTGCGGTACCAGCACCTGAAAGCCGAAGTGTCAAACTATGTGGATCAAAAAACCGAAGAACTCCGAATGGAACTTCAGGAATATGTGAACTCCCGGGTGAATAAGTTTTCCCAGGTGCAACTGGTTGTTTCCCAGCCAAATCCGTTCCAGAAAACAGCGACTCAGAAGATCAAACGGTTTATGTATACCTAGCAGGATTTGAATGCCGCCCACCTTTCAGAACCTAGACGAGCATGCCTTCCAATCCCTGTTCAAGGATCATTTCACCGGATTATGCCAGTTTGCATCAGGTTATCTTAAAGATAGCGAAGCCGCTAAGGAGATCGTGCAGGATGTTTTTGTCAGTCTGTGGTTGAAACGGGATACGATCGACTCCTCAAAGCCGGTAAAAAGCTATCTTTCAACCTCCGTTCGTAACAGATGCATTAATTACCTCCGCGATCATAAAAAATTCAGCAGCGACCTCCTCGCCCTGGAAAATCTTTCAAATGAAACAATGTATGAACAACCGGATACACTCGTTGAATCAGATCTTGTTGAACAGATTGACCGTGCTATAGAAGAATTACCGGAAAAATGCCGTCAGGTCTTCAAGCTGAGCCGCCACCAAAACCTGAAATACCAGCAAATCGCGGATCAGCTTCAAATCTCGGTTAAAACAGTTGAAACCCAGATGTCAAAAGCACTTCAGCACATGCGTCACCGCCTTGCCGAATATCTCCCCCAGCTTATCCTTTTGTTTTCGCTATCTCGCTACCTCGCTACTTCGCTATTTGATTATTTCGCCATTTCGCCATTTCTTTATTTCGCTATCTCGCTATTTCGCTATTTCGCTATTTCTTTCTTTATGGTATCAGGGTAAACCGCCA